>JBFEUD010000060.1:0-9170 GCA_041547625.1 Sulfurimonas sp. | reverse complement strand
TAATAGAGATAGCTGAAGCTTGTTTTAACGTAAAGTCAACAAGTCCCATATCTGCTAACACAACAGCACCAACAAGCGTTCCAAAAATACCAAACTGAGCCGCACCACCTAGTAATGCAGTTTTAGGGTTTGATAATAAAGGACCAAAGTCAGTCATAGCACCAACACCCATAAAAATGATAATAGGGAACATCTCATTTGAAAGACCCATATGGTAAATTACACCTAAGAATCCGTGCTCACCACCGATTCCTGCAACAGGAATATTTGCGAGTAAGCCACCGAATGCGATAGGTAAAAGTAGTAACGGTTCAAACCCTTTTGCAATTGCTAACCAGAATAGTAAAAATACTACTAAGATCATAATTACACGGCCTAAACCTTTATGGAAATCACTCATTTTTTCACCAGTAGCACTCAGTTCATCCGGATCAGGACTAACTAGTGCAACAACACCTGTTGATTTTAAGAAGCCAGTGATCATCTCACCAAAAGGTTTTGACTGATATGTCTCCTCTTGGTGTGTAGATGCAGCATCTGCAGCAACAGCCTCATGAGCTGAAGCCATAGCATTTGTGCTAAAAGCAAACAGCATCATAAACGCGACAAGTTTTAATATTATATTTTTCATATCATATTACCCTAGTACTGCTACTACTTGACCTTCTACTACTTTATCATTTGTAGCAACATTGATCGATTTAATTACACCACCACGATGAGCAACAACATCAATTTCCATTTTCATAGATTCAAGGATCATGATTACATCACCTTCATTAACACTTTGACCTGGATTAGCAATAATTTTCCACACATTACCTGGAAGAAGTGCTTTTACTGGCTCACCGTCACCAGAAGCTGCTGGAGCAGGAGCTGAAGTTGCTGCACTTTCACCGTTAACTGCTGTTACTTGAATATCACCACTACCTTCTGCTACTTGAACACTGAATTGTTGTCCATCTACTACTACTGTATAGTTTCCGCTCATCTCTTTATTACCTTCCTTACAATCTTGTTTCATTTGAGATATTTTTCTAACATTAAGTTCACCTTCACCTTTTAAGAAAGCGATACCTTTTTCTTGACATGCTGCAGCGATGAAGATATTTTCTTCTGTAATTTCAATACCTTCTTCTTTAAGTACATTAATCCAGCTCTCTAAAGATTTTGCAGGATCAGCGTCAGCTAAGTCAAGTGCTTTTTCTGTTGTAGGCTCAAGTCCTAATTTTTCAGAAGCAATTTTTACAACTTCTGGATCTGGAGCAACAGGAGTTTTACCAAAATATCCAAGAACCATTCTTCCGTAACCTGGAGCGATAGCTTTCCATGGACCTTGCATTACGTTATTTAATGCTTGTTGGAAGTAGAATTGTGAAACCGGAGTTACCGATGTACCGTAACCACCTTTTTCAACAACTTCTTGCATTGCTGCAATTACTTCTGGAAATTTATCCATAATATCATTATCACGCATCATTTGAGTGTTTGCAGTAAGTGCACCACCCGGCATTGGTGAAAATGGAATAATTGGAGAAACCATAGTAGCTTCAGGTGGTACGAAATAGTCTTCTAAACATGATTGAAGCTCTTTTTCATATGTTAGAATCTTACCGATATCTAAACCACCAAGATCGAAATTCATCCCTTTAGTAGCATGTAACATAGTAAGCATATCTGGTTGGCTTGTTCCACCACTTACCGGTGAAGCTGCTAAGTCAATACCGTCAATACCCGCTTCAAGTGCAGCCATATAAGCAGCTACAGAAACACCTGCTGTTTCATGCGTATGTAAACGAATATGTGTATCATCAGGAAGAAGTTTTCTAGCCATTTGAATAGTTTCAAAAACTTTTTGCGGGTTTGAAGTACCAGATGCATCTTTAAAACATACACTTGTGTATGGAATACCACTGTCTAAAATATCACGAAGTGTTTTTTCGTAAAATTCAACAGTATGTGCACCGTGGCATCCAGGAGGTAAATCCATCATTGTTACAACAACTTCGTGTTTTAGTCCATGATGAGTAATTCTTTCAGCAGAGTACTTTAAGTTCTCAACATCATTTAATGCATCGAAGTTACGAATAGTAGTCGCACCATGTTTTTTAAACATTTTTGCATGTAAATCGATAAGGTCTTTTGAACCTGTATCTAGCATAACTGTGTTTACACCACGAGCTAATGTTTGTAAGTTTGCTTCCGGTCCCACAATTTTGCGGAATTTATCCATCATCTCAAAAGCATCTTCTCTTAAATAGAAGTATAGAGATTGGAATCTAGCTCCCCCACCAAATTCATAGTGTGTAATCCCAGCTGTTTTTGCGGCTTCAACTGCTGGAAAAAAATCATCCATTAGAACACGACCACCAAAAACAGATTGGAAACCGTCTCTAAACGTCGTATCCATTATATCAATAAACTTTTTAGCCATTATTATCCTTAACCCTCTCTGTGATGTTTAATAGCTGCTGTAATCGCTGCAACTATTTTGTTCTTGTCTTGCTTAGGTGCACCTGCATTTACATCTGCACTCGCTTGTGGTTCAGGGAAAAATCTATGTATAACAGAAGACATAATATTCATACATACGATCATAATGATCAAGAATGCAAAAACTGTCCCCATCCCTAAAAACATAAATTTCATTCCCTCAATTACGAGGTTAGTTTCCATAAATTTTACCTTTATCCATAATTTGTCGGGTTAGTATAGTAAAAAGATGTTTAAATAAACTTTTCAATATTCTGTTAGTTTAAAAAAAATGAAGAATATGTTACTTTTTTGTTCAAAATAAAAAACTAAAAATTTCATAAAGATCTTTTTGATACACTTCTATAAATATAAATAAACTTTTTATGAACAGGAAATAATTATGATAGCAGGTATGTACGAACAAACATTTATAGCATATATGATTTTCGGTCTTATTTTAAATTTCGTATTTTCAATACTTTTCGGAATTTATTTAAGCAAAAACATTGGAATGAAAGAGATGATGGAGTCAAAAGGTGACAAAGAGCAGCCAATACTAGTAAGTCTTAGCCTTTTTATACCTTATGCAAAAATGGCAGTTACCCTTTATAGGGTTGCAGTACTTCAGTTTTTCTTTTTAAACAGAGGATATTCTCATAAAGAGTTTTGGATCTATATGACACACACTCATAAAAGAGAAAACTAATACATTTCTAAACACTGTAAAGTGTTCGAATCTTTAAAAATCCCTTTTTTTCTTAATTCGGCACTTTTTTGTGCTGATTGGTATCTTGCTTCAAAAATTTCATTTTTAAAATTTTTGTGAATAAGTGCGACTCCCTCTTTTAATAACATTTCTGAGTATGTCAACTCACCTTTAGCATATACTATACAGCTATTTTCTTCATACTGAACATGATAAAAAGACTTTCTATGAAGATATCGATAGTGTAAATTATATAAGTTCGGATGTTTGAGATAAAACTTTTTCAATATTGCCTTACACTCTTTGCTTGTTTTTGTTGAAGTAAGCAATTCATCAACCGTAATAATGCCATAAGGTTTACACTTAAAAGAGTAATCCGGCAAAGCTTGGAACTCTTGCAAAGCGTTGCTAATATTTCCTTTTAACATTAACATTGTCGGTTCTTTTGCATCAAGTGTAAATAATGGTATAATTAACAACAAAATTTTGAGGTTATGAATGAATGATTTTAAATTAAAACTAGTTCTTAGTGTACTAAGTGGGGTACTTTTTTCATTTATTTTCATAATTCTCGCTCTTGTTCTTCCTGTCAAAGACACTGTTGAACCTGTCGTTATCAAAAAACCTCAAGGAAAACTTGAACAAATTGCCGAATCTATGAAAAACAGATAATTTATAAAGAGTTTTTAATAGCCAAGAGCTTCAATGTATCATACGCTCGTTGAGGCTTTAATTTTATTGCACAGTATTTTAACGCTTCCAAACAATGTACAAGATAATCCAAATCATCTTTTTTCATCAGCTCATACAATAAAATTTGTGCATCTTGAATGCGTAGATTTCTTGCTACACCTAAATTTTTATGTGCAAGTTCTCTAAAGGGTGTGTAGTCTAAATCTTTTGAATTTTCTTTTGAGTGTTGTAATTCTTTTAAATACTTCTCAAACTGAACAACAGATTTCGTAATCTGTTCAACATAATCCTCTACTAAATGGTCTACAAGCTCTGCATCGAGTCCAAGCTCTTCTACTGCAATAGCCGGATTGTATTGATACCCTTCTATTTTTAAATCTGAGAGTTCAAATACAGCCAATTCATGACATAACATCTCTGCTTGCTGTGACAATGTAATAGGATCTGTTTGTTGTATATCAGTAAGATAATATTCAAGTTTTTCTAACATAAACAATAAGATAGCATATTTTTCAAAAAAGGGATTATTTTTAAGCAGAAAAGTTAATAAATATTTCTTATGAGTGCTACAAATACACCCATAAGAATTTTTTTTATAAAGCTTTAGCGATAATTCTGTTTAATCTTGTAACAAAATCTGCCGTATCTTTTAACTCTTGACCGTCAAACAGTTTCGCTTGGTCAAGAAGTACGTGTGCAGCATCTGCGATCAGGTTTTGATCAGCTGATTCTTTGAGTTTTTTGATAAGCTCGTGATTTGGATTTACTTGTAAGATCGGAGCCGGTTCTGCAACATCGCCGCCTTGTCCCATCTGTTTCATCATCTGTGCCATCATGTAAGCAGGGTCTTCTTTATCTGCTTTAATTGCAACAGCCGATTCAACAAGTTCAGGTGCCACCTCAACTGCTTTTACCTCTTCACAGAGAAGATCTTTAAGCTCGTTTGTGAAACCTTCGTATTCTTTTGAAAGTTCCTCTTTCGCTTTTTGCTCCTCTTCACTCTCTTCAAGCTTAGCATCAGTTACATTTACAAGTTTGTACTCTTTGTATTCTGTTACCATTGGGAAGATGATCGTGTCTACTTCTTCGTTTAAAACAAGTACATCAATATTTTTTGCTTTAAACTTCTCTAATACTGGAGATTTTTTCAGCATATCAAGAGAAGATTTTCCAGTGATGTAATAGATCTCTTTTTTCTCTTCATCTACATTTTTAACAAACTCTTCGATCGATGTTTGCTCATCTGAATTTAATGTGTTGAATTTTAATAACTCTAAAATTTTCTCACGGTTTGCAAAGTCATTGTAAAGACCCTCTTTAAGAACATTTCCAAACTCTTTATGGAAAGTATCATATTTTTCAGGATCTTTTTTCATCATTTTTGCAAGTTCTGAAAGCACTTTTTTCACTGAAGCATTTTTGATCTTAGCCATTACAGCATTGCTTTGTAAAATCTCACGAGAAACATTTAGTGGTAAGTCTTTTGAATCTATCACACCACGTAAAAATCTTAAGTAAGTTGGCATAAGCTCTTTTTCATCGTCTGTAATAAATACACGGTTGATGTAAAGTTTGATACCTGATTGGTAATCAACTCTGAAAATGTCCATAGGTGCTTTGCTTGGGATATAGAAAAGTGTCGTATACTCGATAGCACCTTCTGCTTTATTGTGCATCCAAGTTAATGGCTCTTCGCTAGAGTGAGCGATCGTTTGATAAAAATCTTTGTACTCTTCATCAGTAACTTCTGATTTTGCAATGCTCCAAAGAGCATTGGCTTTATTGATCTGCTCATTATTTACTTCAGTTTTTGCGCTCTCAGTTTCATTCCCTTCATCATCTGTTTTTGCAGGGATGTGATTCTCTTTATCCATAAAGATTGCAAACGGAATGTGGTTAGAGTATTTTTTAATTAAAGACTCAAGTCTAAAAGTCTCAGTAAACTCTGTTTCATCATCGTTTAGGAAAAGTTTAATCTCAGTACCGTGAGACTCTTTAGTTGCTTCTTCAATGTCAAATTCACCGTCACCGTTACTTACCCATTTGTACGCTTTTTCTTCACCTGCTTTTTTCGTAGTAACCTCAACTTTTGAAGCTACCATAAACGCTGCATAGAAACCTACACCGAACTGTCCGATAAGTTGAGAATCCTGTTTTTGATCACCGCTTAAAGACTCTAAGAACGCTTTAGTACCCGATTTTGCAATCGTACCTAAGTTGTTCATCAGGTCCTCTTCGTTCATACCTATACCGCTGTCTATAATTGTTAATGTTTTTTCATCTTTGTTCGGTACTAGGTCTATACGAGGATTAAAATTTATAGTTTTGTATTTATCATCAGTTAAATGGAGCATATTAAGTTTATCTAATGCATCTGAAGCATTAGAGATAAGCTCTCTTAAAAATATCTCTTTATTTGAATAGAGTGAATGTATCATTAAATGTAGTATTTGATTTGCTTCTGTTTGAAACTTATGTGTTGCCATTTATCTTCCTTATTTTTAAATTTATGTGATTTTAGCAAAAAAATGTAAATAGTTGCAAATCATATCAATAAACTTTAGTGATAAGGACTAAAGTTATTTTAGTCAATTAAAAAAATTATCTTTTTAGGATATAATGCAAATATGGAAATGAATTTTATAGATATGATTGAACCGACACCTACCCTACTTACAAAAAAATGTAAAGCTATTGCTTTAGCTATCAGAATTTTTTTACAGTTTAGCATCTATCCAATAACTGCTGTTGTATGGTATTTAAATGGATGGTTTATAGCACTTTTAACGCTTCTTTTAGGTTTTGTAGTTATTGGTATTATCCGCTCAAAACTTCGTAATGATTCTATCCCTGTTCAACAAAGAGAATATAACTACAACGATCAGGGTATCGCTGCTTGGTACACTGCAAAACATTTTTGCTATGAGGGAGAATATAAACAATGACAGGTGGTTTTTTCGCAGTCTTTGATGACATTGCAACTCTTTTAGACGATGCGGCATCGATGACGAAGGTCGCTACTAAAAAAACAGCGGGAATTTTAGGTGATGACTTGGCAGTAAATGCGCAAAAAGCTTCCGACTTTGCAGCCTCTCGTGAAATTCCTGTGCTTTGGGCAATTACAAAAGGCTCATTTATCAATAAACTCATCATCTTGCCGCTTGCATTTTTACTCAGCTATTTTGCTTCATGGGCAATTATTCCAATACTTATGCTCGGTGGTGCTTATCTGGCTTTCGAAGGCGCTGAGAAAGTTTTAGAATGGATAATGCCTCACAAACATCGTAAACATGAAAACCCAGATCTGAAACTAACTGAAGACGAAATACTCTATATAGAAAAAGAGAAAATCAAGTCTGCTATTAAAACAGACTTTATCCTCTCTATAGAGATTGTAATTATGGCTTTGGGCGTTGTCATGAATGAAACTTTTGCAACACAACTCATTGCTGTGAGTATTGTAGCCTTTTTAGCAACAATCGGTGTGTATGGGATTGTTACCCTTATAGTTCGCATGGATGATATCGGTTTTCATCTTATCGCTACAGCAAAAGAGAAAAACAAACTTCGTAAAAGCATCGGCTTGGTACTTGTGACCTCCTTACCAAAAGTGATCAAATCTCTTACTGTTATAGGAACATTAGCTATGCTTTTAGTTGCAGGTGGTATTTATATGCATAACTGGCATCAACTCCATGATACATTTCATTTTCTGCCGGCAATAGTAGCGGAACTTTTAATCGGTCTTATTCTTGGAGCGATTGTTTTAGGAATTGAAAAAGTGTTCTTACAGCTAAAAAAAGTTATAATTTCGTCAAAAAAATAAGAACAATTTTATGGCATTAATAGACTTACAAAATATCTCAAAACATTATTCTGCACAAAAAATTTTAGTTGAAGTGGACTTCCATGTTGACGAGGGCGAACGTATCGTAATCATCGGAAAAAACGGAAGCGGTAAATCAACTTTAATGAAGATTGTCAACGGCTCATTAGATGCCGATGAGGGTAGACGCATTGTACAAAACGATATTGAAGTAAAAATGCTCGATCAACGCCCTGTTTTTGAAGAAGGGCATAATGTTCGCGAAGCAGTTGAAGCAGGTCTAAAAGAGATCAATGCTGCAAAAGAGCGTTATAACGAACTGACTAATCTTTTAGCTGAAGATTTTGAGAATAAAACACTTTTAAAAGAGCACGAAAAACTTTCCAACTACATTGAACACCATTCTGCATGGAATTTAGATGATAAGATCGAACGTATAATTCAGCACTTCGATCTAAAACAATATGAAGATAAACCAATAGCACTTCTAAGCGGTGGAGAGCAAAGACGTGTAGCACTAGCTTCACTTCTACTGCAAAAGCCTGATGTTCTGCTTTTAGATGAGCCTACCAACCACCTTGATGTTTATATGGTTGAGTTCTTGGAAGAGCTGCTTTTAAAAGAAAAATTCACGTTAGTGTTTATCTCTCACGACCGTTACTTTATTGACAGAGTTGCCACAAAATCGATCGAAGTTGAAGAGTGTGCACTACGTGAATACAAAGGCGGTTACAGCGACTACTTAAGACAAAAAGAGCAGTACCTGCAAAACCTTCAAAAACAACACGAAACACTTCTCTCGTTACTTAAACGTGAAAATGAGTGGTATTCACGCGGTGTTAGAGCAAGACTCAAACGTAATGAAGGGCGTAAAGAACGTCTAATGGAGTTACGTGAAGCTGCAAAAAGCAACCCGTCAAAAATTAGAAAAATGTCGATGGAATTACAGCGTGAAGCAAAACACTTCAACCGTCAAAAAAGTATCAATAAACAAAAGATGCTTTTTGAGATCGAAGATTTGCATGTAAAACTAGGGGACAAAGAGTTACTTCACGACTTCTCGACAAGGATTTTACAAAAAGACGTTATTGCAATAGTGGGTCCAAACGGCAGTGGAAAATCAACGCTTTTAAAAGTACTGCTTGGACGTATTAAAGCTACATCGGGGAAGATCAAGAAAGGGGAATTCACGGTAGGATACTTCGATCAGCACCGTGAGATGCTTGATGATGATAAAAACCTTATTGAGACATTCTGTCCAAACGGCGGTGACCGTGTAAGTGTACAGGGCAAAGATCTCCACGTATACGGATACCTCAAAAACTTCCTTTTTCCTAGAGAGTTCCTAGATAAAAAGATCGGCGTGCTTAGCGGCGGGGAAAAAAACCGTGTAGCACTTGCCCTGCTCTTTACAAAAAAAGTTGATATTTTAATTCTGGATGAGCCTACAAATGATCTTGACATTCCAAC
>JBFEUD010000059.1:0-9299 GCA_041547625.1 Sulfurimonas sp. | reverse complement strand
TTGGAACACTGGTAGGTGCGGTTGCACTTTCTCAATATACAGATATATTTGACTTTACATTACAACAAGCATCAGCTATCTCTATTATCGGTGGAGCTGACGGTCCGACATCTATCTTTATTGCTACAAAACTTTCACCTGAACTATTAGGTGCGATTGCTGTTGCTTCATACTCATACATGGCTATGGTACCTATTATCCAGCCTCCGATTATGAAAGCTTTAACAAGTGAAAAAGAGCGTAAGATTAAGATGACGACTTTACGTCACGTTTCTCGTTTAGAAAAACTGATCTTCCCAATTTTAGTTTTAGTTCTAGCGATTTTAGTTTTACCAGAATCAACACCACTAATCGGTGCATTCATGTTTGGTAACTTCTTAAAAGAATCTGGTGTTGTTGAGCGTTTAAATGATACATTACAAAATGCACTTATCAACATTACAACTATTTTCTTAGGTCTTGGTGTTGGTTCTAAACTAGCAGCAGATCAATTCTTAGTACCTGAAACTATGTTTATTATGGCTCTTGGTATTGTTGCATTCTCAGTAGGAACTGCAGCAGGTGTTATCATGGCAAAAATTATGAACCTGTTCCCAGGACATAAAATTAACCCATTAATCGGTTCAGCTGGTGTATCAGCGGTTCCAATGGCGGCTCGTGTATCAAATAAAGTTGGTATGGAGTATGATAGAACAAATATGCTTCTAATGCATGCAATGGGTCCAAACGTTGCAGGTGTTATCGGTTCAGCTGTTGCTGCCGGTGTTTTAATCTCACTATTTCAATAATAGTTGAGATTAAAGAAAAGATGCGATTTGCATCTTTTCCTCTTTCTTTTTTTCTTCTTTTTTAATTAATCTTATTTTATTAATGAAGCGATAAGCGGGATGATATTATGACTTTTTGTCTTGTCGATAAAACCGTCAGCACCTAGATCTTCTGCTTCACGTTTATTATTATCTCCAGTCATAGAACTATTAACTATAATAGGTATCTCTTTTGTAAAAGGATTTGTTTTTAGTAGTTTGATGACAGTAAAACCTGACATTTCCGGCATCTCAATATCTGTGATAATTGCTGCTATATTGTCAACATCTTCACCTAAAGATTTAAGATAATTAACAAGCTTTTCACCGTTATCAAACAGTTTCATCTTAATATTTGCGTTTTTAAATATTTGAAGAATATGTTTTTGTGCAGTTTTAGAATCTTCTGCAACAAGAACAACACCTTCTTTTAATTTATTAGGTATCTCAATCTCTTTTAACGCTGCCGTATCTGCTTCAATGTCAACAAGTGCTTGAGGAATAACATCTGCTAAAAGCTTTTCGTAGTCCAATACTAGACATAAACTACCGTCTTCAAGTCTTGTATCGTTGATAACAACGCCATCTTCTTTCAGTCTGTAACTGTCAGGCGCATGCATCTCATTCCAGTTATTTTTAATAACTCTGTAAGCATACATTATACGTAATCCGATAATTACCCCATTAAAATCACAAATAAGTATATCTGATTTTCCTATCTCTTCTTTTGAAAGATTAACTCCTAGCCATTTAGGTAAATTCAGTAGAGGAATTTGTAAACCACGAAGAATAATAGTCCCTTCTAAAAGGGGATGTGCTGAAGGTATTTGAGTCAGGTAGTGATTTTTTGACTCCACAACTTCTCTAGTTTTAAATACATTGATTGCATAGTATGCCGAATCTTCTTCTTCACTCACTTTAAAAACAAGAAGTTGAAGTTCGTTATTTTTGGCAAGATTTGTAGCAGCGTCTACTTTATCTAAAAAAGCCATTAATTACCTCATATTATAAAGATTTATAAATATTACCAAAATTAAAATGAAATATGCTTGAATTAATAATCACATGTTAAAATTAGCTTAATTTTATACAAGGGAAAATGTGACAATGAAGTTTCTTTCATTATTGCTGTTTTTAAGCACTTTAACATATGCACAAGTTTATTACTCGAAAGTTGAACCGTACGAAATGAGAACAATAAGTTCAAATGTCTCCGGTGAAGTCCTAAAAACTGCTGAAGAGATGTTAGGAAAGCAGCTGAATTCTAGTGTTTATATTCAAATTGATGATCAACTAGACAAAGATGAACTACGTGATGTAGAGGAAAAGATTGCTTTTATTCAAGAAACCTTGAAAGTGAATAAAGAAATTTTAGAAAACTTGAATCTGTCACTTGAAAAAAAAGAAGTGAATTATGAAAAAATCACTGCACTTAAAATTAAATCTAAAATTGAAAAAGATAATGAATTTTATAATTTAGTTACAAGTAGAAATTCGGCATTATCTACAAAAAAAGAGATCTATAGTCTTAAAATGCAGCTGGCAGATTTACAATTACGCCAAAAACAGTTGCAAAAAACTATTCAAGATAAAAGTTTACGAGATCAAGGTTTTGTTCTTTATTCAATTGATGTAAAAGTTGGTCAGGTAGTTTCTCCAGGAGTCAGGCTTGCAAAAATTGCAGATGTATCAAAAGCACTTTTGAGTATTTATATTACGGCAGAAGAGTTAAATCAATTAGAGAATAAAGTTATTTATATTGATGAGCAAAAAACTAGCTATAAACCTTCAAGGGTGTTAAGAATAGCAGATGAAAAAAATATTTCGAAATATTTAGTGCAAATAGTAATAAAAGCACCGAAAGTATTTTCAAAATTAGTAAAAATAGAATTAAAAGAGAAATAATATGTCAAATAAAACAGCATGCCCATTAGATTGTTATGATGCTTGTGAAGTTCTTTTACAGGAAGATGGCAAATTAAAAGGGGTTGTAGAAGGGCATACACAAGGTTTTTTATGTCCACACCTTAATCATTATGAGCAGTTCGAAAGAATTACACAGCCGAGATATAAAGGTAATGTTATCTCTATGGAAGAGGCACTGGAAAAGTTAAAAGAGCTTGTTGCAAGTACACCTAAACATCAATTATTATGTTATAAAGGAAGCGGTAATTTCGGCTTGATGCAAGATGTGACAGAGCATTTTTTTGCTTCAAACGATAATATCTTAACTGATGGAAGTTTATGTGACGGTGCAGGAGAAGCTGGGATCATAGAGGGACGTGGCAGTAATAAAAATATGCCGTATTCTGAGATTGAAAAATCCGATGTAATTATTTTTTGGGGAAGAAATCCTCATATTACATCATCACATCTTCTTCCGTTGATCAAAGAGAAGAAAATTATTGTTGTTGATCCTGTAAAAACACAAATTGCAAAAAGTGCAGATTATCATGTACAGCTAAAACCTCATACAGATCTTTATTTTGCAATGTTATTGACACGCTTTTTACATATTGAAGGATTGTTAGATGAGAAGTATCTTGAAGAGTATGCGAGTGAATTTGAAGACTTTTATGAACTGACTCAAGCGATCAGAATTAAAGCAACGTTAGATACTATGGGACTGACTCTCGGAGATATTGGTACTGTCTTAGAAATTATCAAAGATCAAAAAGTCGCTATCGTTTGTGGGGTAGGTATTCAAAAATATACAGATGGTGCAGATGTAATGCGTGCTATTGATGCACTTGCAGTTACTTTGGGACTTTTTGGTAAAGAGGGATGTGGTGTTGCTTATCTTGGCAATTCAAAAGAGGGAATAGAGTCACCCTTTAACACAAAAGCGAAAAAAGTTTCTAAAGTAAATACAGCTTTTGATGAGTTTGAAACTGTATTTATACAAGGGGCGAATCCCCTTGCACAAATGCCTGACAGTTCACGTGTAGCAAATAGCATTTATCATACAAAAAATGTGATCTATTTTGGACTTTGGGAGAATGAAACAAGCAAGCGTGCCGATTTAATAATTCCTGCAAAAAACTTTTTAGAAAAAGATGATATTCGTGCTTCTTACGGACACAATGTACTTTCGTTGATGCCAAAACTAATAGAGAGTAATGCAGGGATTAGCGAGTATGAACTGGCAAAGTTTTTATGTAACAGTTTTGATGTAGAGTTAAAGTCTGAGCAGGAATATATAGAACATTTTAAAAGCTTTGGTGTAATGAATATAAATGGCGCTTTTGAAGTTGAAAAAAGAGAGAGTACCCCATATAAAGAAGGCTTTGATACTGATGATGGAGAATTTGTATTTCTTGAGGAGTTTGAGGTCCTTCAAGATACTGAGGCTAATGAATTGCATCTTATTACGCCAAAAAGTCCAAAGAGTTTAAATTCGCAGTTTGAGAGGGAGGAATTTGTATATATAAACTCCTCTCACGGAATAGATGAGAACGAAGAAATTAAAATTTCTTCTACAAATGGGGAAGTTGTTTTAAAAGTGAAGATTAACGAAGATTTAAGAGACGATTGTGTTTTGATTTATTCGGGAACTCCAGGTGTAAACAATGTAACTTCATCAAAACACTCACTTGAAGGCAAATGTGCTGTGTTTCAAGAAAATATGGTCTCTATAATCAGAGAATTTTAGTTATAATTTTATAAAAAATATTGGATAGACTTATGGATATTAAACAATTAGACAAAGAGTATGTTTTACCTACGTATGCGAGAGCAGATGTTGAATTTGTAAGCGGGAAAAATGCAAGACTTACTGATGCAAATGGAAAAGATTATATAGATTTTACTTCAGGTATTGCAGTAGTGAGTGTTGGGCACGGTAATGAAAGATTGACAAATGCACTGTGTGAACAAGCGAAAAAGTTAATACATATGTCAAATCTATACTATACAGCTCCACAAGCACTAGCTGCTAAAAAAATAGTAGATGCTAGTGGCTATGATATGAAATGTTTCTTTGGAAACAGCGGTGCAGAAGCAAATGAGGGTGCCATCAAGATCGCTAGAAAATATGGTGAAAAAGACGGTGTTCCAAAACGTTATAAGATTATTACACTTGATCACTCATTCCACGGAAGAACGATAACAACTGTAAAAGCGACAGGGCAAGAATCTATGCATAACTATTTCGGACCGTTCCCTGACGGTTTCGTATATGCAAAAGATATTGATGAAGTAGAATCTTTACTTGATGATCATACAGTTGCGGTTATGATAGAACTTGTACAAGGTGAGGGTGGTGTACAGCCTCAAGATAAACAAAAAGTTCAAGAACTGGTTAAACTGTTACAATCTAAAGATATTTTAGTTATTGTTGATGAAGTACAAACAGGTGTATATAGAACAGGGAAATTTTTAGCCTCAAATCTTTATGAGATCGAACCTGATATTGTTACTTTAGCAAAAGGTGTTGGTGGCGGTGTACCTGTAGGTGTTGTTATGACAAGTAAAAAGGATATATTTTCTCCGGGTGATCACGGTTCAACTTTTGGCGGGAACTTTTTAAGTACAACTGCTATTTGTGAAGTGCTTGATATTTTAAATGAATATGACGCAAGCGGTGCGCTGTCTGAAGGAATTGCATATTTTGATGCTGAATTAGAGAAGTTTTTCAATAAGCATACAGACCTCTTTACTGCAAAAGTAGGACTTGGAATGATGTGTGGTCTGCGTGTAAAAGATTCAGAGACACTGACAGCGATCATTAAAAATGCACAAGAAAGTGGTGTTATGGTACTCAAAACAGGACGTAATACATTAAGATTTTTACCGCCGTTAACTATCACGAAAGAGGAGATTGATGAAGGTTTTAACGCTCTTGAGTCTGCTGTTAGTAAGCTCTAGCTTACTAGCAAATGAAAACAATGCTTCTTTAGATGTGTACTTATCTGATCTTAAAAAGAAGCAGTTTGATTACGATTACAAAAAAAATGATGAAGAGAGTTCTAAACTAAGGGACACTTGGATTGCACCTATTCAATTAAACTACAGTTATTCAAGAAGTAATCCAAACACAAAAGAACAAATCAATCAATCTGCCGCTATTAAAATGAACCAGCCTATTTTTCAAAGTGGGGGTATCTACTACGGTATCAAATATGCCAACGCAATGCGTCTTTATAATGGTTATTCAATAGATGTTGCCAAAAGAAAGATGATCAAAGATACTATTTCTATTTTGATGCAGCTAAAAAAGAGCGAACTGCAAGAGAAGCGTCAAGTATTACAGATCAAAAATGCAGATATTAATCTAGAACAGAAAAAAGAGGAATATTTAAGCGGCAGACTAGATTCCGGTTTTTTGGATGATGCAATTTATCAAAGAAACATTGTAAAACAAGCACTTTATGATATTCAAAATGCAAAAGAAAAACTAGTGGTACAGTTCCAGGTTTTAAGCGATTTAGATTACAATCAAGCATCTATTCCTCAATTAGAACTGATTAAAAAAGAAGAGTTTTTAGAAAATAATATTGTTTTAAAACAGACCGATGCACAAATAGAAAAAGACAGATACTATAAAAATGTGACTATTGCAAAATATCTTCCGAAAGTGAATTTTACTGCCGGATATAATTGGCAAAAAAGTGAAGGGCAGCAGTTTTACATTGCCGGAATTTTACGTGACAGTTCTAGAGAGATCGATTATTATGAGTACGGTGTAAGTGCTTCTATGCCTTTGGATATTAATATGTTTAATGATATTGAATCTATTAAATATGACTATTTAAAATCACAGGTTATAAAAGCAGACAAACAATTAGAGCTTACGAAACTTTTTGAACAGGTATTTCGCAATTTAGAGAGTCTTGATAAAAAAATTGATTTAAGCCTAGAGAACGTAGAGCTTTATACAAAGTTGTTAGCGGATACAAAAGATTTATATGATGCAGGATATAAAACAGAGTATGATGTAGAGAATCTTCAGAACTCTTTAGAGATTCAACAAATCGATGCAAAAATATATGAGATCGATAAACAGTTAGAATTGTTAACACTATATGAAATGTATGTAAATGATGGAGAATAGATGAAATTTAGTGAATATATGGGTGAATGGCTTTACGGAGAAAACGGCTATTATGCAACATATAAAAATATTGGAAAAGAGGGTGACTTTTATACAGCTGTAAGTACAAGCAAGTTCTTTGGCGGAACTATAGCAAAGCATATCGTATCTTTAGTTGATGAAGGCTTTTTAGCTAAAGATGGAGTAATATGTGAGATTGGTGCACATCATGGATACTTTTTAGCAGATGTATGTGAGTTTCTTTATACACTTAGACCAGAATTGCTTTCTAGTTTAAACTTTGTAATCATTGAGCGTTTTGATGCACTGCAAGAGCAACAACGCAACTATTTTCAAGAGAGCTTTGGAGATGTTGTAAAATTAACGCATTACAAATCATTGTCTGAACTAAAATGTCAAAGTGCATTTTTCATCGCAAATGAGATTTTTGATGCTTTCCCGTGCGAGCTTTATTTTAAGGGAAATACTGCTCGTGTTGAAGGTCATACAATTAATTTTGACGTAGAAGATGAATGGGTGAGTGCAAAAGCTCAAAAATATCATAAAGACCGAGGTGAGATTGCAGTTGGATATGAAGAGTTTGCCAAAGAGATGGCTAATTCTGCTGAACATTTTGAGTTTATGAGCTTTGATTACGGAGAGATGCTCTCCCGTCCAGATTTTTCACTTCGTATCTATGCAAAACATGAAGTATTTCCATTTTTTGAAGACAACCTTGAACGTGATGCTCTTTTTGGAAATTCAGATATCACTTACGATGTGACGTTTGAACATGTTAAAGATGCTTATGAAGAGGCAGGAGTAGAGTTTATAGAATGTGTCCCTCAAATGGTTTCTCTTGTTGATATGGGGATTTTAGAACTTTTAGAGATATTGCAAAAAAATGTAGATGAGAAGATCTATAAACAAGAACTGGAAAAAGTGAAGATGCTTATCATGCCTAATTTAATGGGTGAGAGATTTAAAATGATTAAGTTTAGGAAAAACAACTAACTTTGTACAAGAGCTTTTTGATAACATTCTTCTAGATGCTCTTGTAAAAACTTCATTACACTAGCGTCAAGTTTTCCTTTATTCTGCATATCTAATAGAATAGCAAAAGCTTCATCTTTATCTAAACCTCCACGATAAGGTCTATTTTGTACCAAGGCTTGAAAAATATCTGCTACAGTTATAATACGGGCCTCTAATGGGATTTTGTCTTTCGATAGATTATAAGGATAGCCTTGAGCATCTAATGTTTCGTGATGCAGAGAAGCAAGATATGCAATCTCTTTAAAACCCTCTATTTTTCGTAAAATAATATATGAGTCGAAACCGTGTCGGTTCATTTTTAGTCTTTCATCAGCATTGAGTTTTGCAGGTTTATGCAAAATTTCATCCGCAATACGCAGTTTTCCGAGGTCGTGAAGTAAACCGGCAAGTTCAATATTTTCACAAACATCTAAAGGTAGTTCCATCAATTCGGCGATATATCTAGAAAGTTGGCTAACCCCTATGGAGTGTTCCGAGGTAAATTCACTCTTTGCATCAACGACGGCGGCAAACATAAGTGAGATCTCTTTTATAGATTCAAAATTAAAAGATTCGTCAGAACCCTGTTTAATCCATTCTGCAAAATATTCTTCCGAAGCATCTTCTTCCAGATAGAACCAAAATGATGGGTGTTGTGATATTTTTAAAAAGGTATCTGCAAGTTTTGGAGAAAACATACTACCTCGATACTTTTGGATAACTTCTGCAATCGTATAAAAAGTTTGCGGAGTGGAGTTGTTGAATTGGGTTCTAAGTGCATCTACACGATCAACTAGATAAATAAGATTTGAAAACTCTTTTTCCTCTTCTGTTAAATTATTAGGTAAAGCATCCCAATGTGTATGATGATAACGAACGGTTTTTGAAAGCTGTTGATATACACTTACTTTATTTAAGAGCTGTTCACCTACAATTGCATGTGTTTGTGCATTATCCCAATCTAGTTCGGTAATGAGATGAGAATGAACATCTGTAGAGGACACCCCACAATCATGCAACATTCCAGTGTATATAATTTGATCAATTTTTTCTTTTGGTACCTTGAGTTCTTTTAAAACTTCAGCTGCCATATAAGCGACTCTTTTACCGTGAAAAGTATCATCTATACCGACAAAGTCCAAGGCACTAGAGAGTGCATAGGTTACTTCTCTTAAATTTAGTTTGTAGTTCATAAAAATCATTGTAACTCTTGTATACTTAATGGGAAATAAGAGGGAAAAATGTTGTATTTTATTATGAAACTCATAAGAGTTTCATAGGTAAGAAAGAGGGTAAAGTTTTAAAGGTTTGCGATAATCTTCATTAATTCTTCAGGTCTGTTAGCATTTTTCAGTGCATTTTCTTTAGAAATAACTTTTTTGTGTAAGAGATCAAGAAGCTGTTGTGTTTGTGTAGTCATTGCAGTT
>JBFEUD010000058.1:0-9561 GCA_041547625.1 Sulfurimonas sp. | reverse complement strand
TAACCGGTGCAGGTGTAATCAATGCTGAAGTAAGTGACAATAGTGAAAAATCTGGGATGGTTTTAAGTGAATTAACACCCCCTGAAATTATCGATCAAGCAATAGAGTACAATGGAAAGCTTTGGTGGCTTATCAATACCGGTGTACCCCATTTAGTATGCCTGCAAGATGATGTAGAAGAGTTTGATATTGAAGAAGCTAGAGAGCTTAGATACATCTATAATGCAAATGTAAATATTTGTTCTATTACACCTGAGGGAAATATGTTTGTAAGAACATATGAACGCGGCGTAGAAGATGAAACTCTTGCATGTGGTACTGGTATGTCAGCTTGTTTTTACAGAGCTTTTGTAGAAGAAAAAGTAGAAAATAACATTGAAGTGTATCCGACAAGTAAAGATACGTTATATCTAGGTTTTAACGGGAAAACTATTACGTTTAAAGGAAGAGTTAAAAAGACGTTTGAAACGGACTGGGACTTATAGTCCAGCCGCTTCAACAATTTTAGCTTGAGTATCTGCGATTAGCGGATCGATAATCTCATCAAAAAGACCACCACTCATAATCTCATTTAATCTATATAGAGTTAAATTGATTCTGTGATCAGAGATACGGTTTTGAGGATAGTTGTATGTACGAATACGTCCACTTCTGTCCCCAGTACCTACTTGTGCAGCACGTTCAGCTGCATTGGCTGATTGCTGTTCTTGCATCTGAATCTCATAAAGACGAGATTTAAGAACTTTCATCGCTTTTTCTTTGTTTTTGTGTTGCGATTTTTGATCCTGGTTTGTTACAACAATACCAGTCGGCAAGTGGGTAATACGTACAGCAGAGTCTGTTGTATTTACCGATTGCCCACCACAACCACTTGAACGCATAACGTCAATTTTCAGATCGTTTTCATTGATCTGGATCTCAACATCATCAACCTCAGGCATAATCGCAACCGTAATTGCAGATGTATGTACACGCCCTTGAGATTCTGTTGCCGGAACACGCTGAACACGGTGTGTTCCACCTTCATATTTCAATCTACTATAAACCTGCTCACCTTTTATAAGTGCAACGATCTCTTTGTATCCGCCAGCTTCAGAAGCAGAAGTATCCATAATTTCGATCTTCCAGTCTTTAAGCTCTGCATAACGAGTATATGCATTAAACATATCTCCAACAAAGATAGCCGCTTCATCTCCACCAGCACCTGCGCGAAGCTCAATAATAATATTTCTATCATCATTTGGATCTTTAGGAAGCATAAGCATTTTAATCTCTTCTTCTAAAACAGGTAATTGAGGTTCGAGTTCACGAAGTTCCTCTTTTGCCATTTCAGCCATTTCAGGATCTGCCAACATCTCTTTAGAGTCTGCGATCTCTTGGATGATTGCTTTATACTCTTTTGCTTTTTCAACGATTGGTAAAAGTGAAGATTGCTCTTTTGAAAGTTCTGTCATCTTTTTGATGTCAGAAGTGATATCGGGTGAACTTAGCAGGTCGCTAAGTTCATTATAGCGATTGATAAACGGAGTAAGTTTATCTGCTAACATAGGAAGTTAGCCTTATAGTGCGTTTACAGCTTTGTGTAGACGGCTTACTTTTCTAGCAGCAGTTTCTTTTTTAAGAATACCTTTGCTTACAAACTTGTGGATTTGTTGGTTAGCTACTTTTAATGCAGTAGCAGCTTCTTCTTTGTTCCCTGCATCGATTGCAGCACGAACATCTTTCACGATATTTTTAAGACGAGTTCTGTAAAAACGATTACGCTCTGTACGAACGATAGTTTGGCGAATTCTCTTAACTGATGACTTATGATTTGCCATAATTATTATCCTTCTTGGAAATTTAAGTGCGAAATTCTACCTTAAAAATAATTAAAATTAAGTTAAGTGATGTTAGAATGTGTAAAACTAGCACGAGGAACAATTTAAAACTATCGTAAAATAGAGTAAATCCTTCCTTTTGGAATAAGTGTATTTTACCATATTTTAATACCTCAAAGATTAAACTTACAAGAATAAAACAGTTTTACACAGGACAGGGATCATAGATGAAATTATTTGGAACAGATGGAGTAAGAGGCGAGGCAGGCAGCTTTTTAAGTGCCGAAGTAGCGATGCGTGTTGCAATGGCAGCAGGTATTTACTTAAAAGAGAAATCGGTTACAAATAAGATTTTGGTAGGAAAAGATACACGTAGAAGTGGTTATATGATCGAAAATGCTATCGTTTGCGGGCTTACAGCTGTAGGATATGATGTTATTCAAGTAGGGCCTATGCCTACACCTGCTATTGCATTTATTACTGAAAACATGCGTTGTGATGCAGGTATTATGATCTCTGCTTCACATAATTCTTTTGAAGATAATGGAATTAAATTATTTGATGCACACGGAGATAAGTTCTCAAGTGATGTTGAAAAAGAGATTGAAGCGATCTATTTTAACGATGAAAAAATAAAAGAGGCTCAGGTTACTGGTAAAGCAATCGGAAAAGCAAAAAGAATAGATGATGTTATAGGGCGCTACATTGTTCAATTAAAAAACTCGTTTCCAGTAGAGATGACACTCCAAGGGATGAGGATCGTACTTGATACTGCAAACGGTGCGGCATATAAAGTTGGGCCGACAGTTTTAGAAGAGTTAGGTGCGGAAGTGATAGTACTTCATAACGAGCCAAACGGTTTTAATATTAACGATGATTGTGGGGCACTGCACACAAAAGAACTTAAGCAAAATGTGATTAAATATAGGGCTGATCTTGGTATTGCACTTGACGGAGATGCAGACAGACTCGTGATTGTAGATGAAAATGGGGATGTGGTTGACGGTGATCAGCTTTTAGGTGCTCTAGGGTTATTTTTACATGAAAAAGGGTGTTTAAAAGGAAAAGGGATTGTTGCAACAGTTATGAGTAATGGTGCTTTAGATGATTTTATGGATGCACACGGTTTAAAATTATTCCGTTCAAATGTCGGGGACAAGCATGTACTTGAAATAATGAAAAAAGAGGGGATTAACTTCGGCGGTGAGCAAAGCGGACATGTTATTATGAACGATTTTGCAAAAACAGGAGACGGACTGGTAACAGCATTACAGGTATTAGCATTGATCATCTCTAAGAAAAAAGAAGCATCTAAAGTATTACGTCCGTTTACTCTTTATCCGCAAAAGTTAGTAAACCTGAATGTTAAAGAGAAAAAACCATTAGACGAGATATCAGGCTTAGATGAGATGCTTAGTAGTTTAGACAAAGAGAATATTCGTCATCTTATAAGATACAGCGGTACGGAGAATAAACTGCGTCTTTTACTAGAGGCAAGCGATGCAAAATTAATGGAAAAAAGAATGGATGAACTTGCAACATTCTTCCAAAAAGCCCTCAATGGATAAAAATCACAACTTCAGACTTTTAGCAATACTTCTTTTTAGTATTGCCGGAATTTTTATTATTGATCAGAACATTAAAACTGTTTTTGTAGAGGGTTTTCGTTATTACACAGATTGTATAGACTTTATTTTGGTGTACAACAAAGGTGTGGCATTTTCCATGTTTGCATTTATAGGCGAGTATCTTAAGTATATCCAGGCTGTCTTGGTTCTGGGTGTATTAGTTTATGTAGTGTACTTGCGTAAAATTTGTTATGCACTGCCTGCAGGTTTGGTTCTTGGAGGGGCAATCTCCAATGTTTATGACAGATTTATTCACGGCGGTGTAGTTGATATGGTTTATTGGCATTGTGGGTTTGATTTTGCCGTATTTAATTTTGCCGATGTAATTATTGATATAGGGGTTATTTGGCTGTTAATTTTAAATCTCAAACCAGCTATATGTAAAAATTAATTATAATACAAGTACATTTTTGGTATTATTGCTCAAAATAACATAATAGTACAAAGGAAATTGATGGATATCAAGTCAAACAAAATTAATGGTGCTAATGCTGAAATCACGGCAACTATCTCGATGGATGAGGTTAATGCTAATGTTGAAAAAATTGCAAAGCAACTTTCTAAAACTGCTAACATTCAAGGATTTAGAAAAGGTAAAGTTCCTGTAGCAGTTGTGAAACAACAATATGGACAAAAACTTGTAGAGGATGCAGAGTCTGAATCATTACGTCAAGTTCTTAGCCAAGGTTTAGATGAACTTGGAATCAAAAACGAAGAGCTTATCGGTGAGCCTACAATTTCTAAATTTGACAAAACTGAAGATAAAATCGAAGTTGCAATCAAAGTTGCAATGCGTCCTGTAATTGAAGTTGGTGATGCAGATGCACAAACTCCAGATTTCAAAAAACCTGAAATCAAAGATGCTGATGTAGAAGCTAGAATTAAAGAACTTGCTGAAGGTCAAGCTCCTTTAGAAAGTGTAAAACGTAACCGTAAAATGAAAGAGGGTGATACTGCTGTTATCGACTTCGAAGGTTTTATTGATGGTGAAGCATTTGAAGGCGGAGCTGCTAAAGATCACGCTTTATTACTTGGTAGTGGTCACTTCATCCCAGGTTTTGAAGATCAACTTATTGGTGTTAAACGTGATGAAGAAGTTGAAGTTAACGTTACATTCCCTGAAAGCTATGGTTCAGAAAAACTTGCTGGTAAAGATGCAATGTTCAAAGTAAAAGTAAACGACATTAAAGTAAAAGGTGAAGTTGAAATTAACGACGATCTTGCAAAACAATTCCTTCCAGGTGATGAAGAAGCGAATCTAGAAAAACTTACTTCAGAAGTAAAAAAAGCTATGGAGCAAGAAGCACTTACTAAACTTTACAATGAAGATCTAAAACCAAAACTTTTAGAAAAGCTTGTTGATTCTTTAACATTTGACTTACCAGATTTCGTTGTTGAACAAGAGATCGATATGGCTCTTAACAACAAAGCGAGAGAGATGAGTGAAGATGAAATTAAAGAACTTCGTGAAAATGGCGATAAATTACAAGCATTACGTGAAACTTTCCGTGACGAAGCAGCAAGAAGTGTAAAAGCTACTTTTATCATTGATGCTTTAGCACAAAATATGGGTATTGCAATTAACGAGCAAGAGTTAATGCAAACAATCTATTTTGAAGCTATGCAATCGGGTCAAGACCCACAAAAAGTTTACGATCACTACAAAGATGCAGGATATTTACCAGCAATTCAAATGTCTATGATCGAAGATAGAGTTTTAACAACTTTATTAAATAAAAAAATAGAAGAGTAAAATGAGTTATATTCCATACGTAATTGAAAAAACAGGACGAGGCGAGAGAAGTTACGATATCTATTCACGTTTATTAAAAGATAGAATTGTAATGCTTAGCGGAGAAGTTAATGATGCTGTTGCTTCAACAATCGTAGCACAACTTCTTTTTTTAGAAGCAGAAGATCCTGAAAAAGATATCTACTTCTATATCAATTCACCGGGTGGAGTCGTAACTGCAGGTATGGCAATTTATGATACAATGAACTACATTCGTCCAAATGTAGTAACTATTTGTATAGGTCAAGCTGCATCAATGGGAGCATTTTTGCTTTCATGTGGAGCAAAAGGAAAGCGTTATGCACTTCCTCATGCTAGAATTATGATCCACCAACCTTTAGGGGGAGCGCAAGGTCAGGCTACTGATATTGCAATTCAAGCTAAAGAGATATTACGTATGAAACAAGAACTCAACGAGATTTTGGCTGCAAATACAGGTCAAAAACTTGAAACTATTGAAAAAGATACTGATCGTGATAACTTTATGAGTGCCGCAGAAGCAAAAGAATACGGCATGATCGATGAAGTACTCGTAAAAAGTGAAAAAGAGTAGGAGGGAACTACTATGTCAGGCATACTTAGAAAAAGAACTCGTAGAAATTTAGATGAAGCGGAAGAGTCAAAGCAGACAGAAGAGATGCCTGCAGTACAACCCTTTGATATTGATAACCCATCAAGCGATGTTGAGATCTATGCAAAAGAGGTCTTAGCATCACTAATTGCAGATAATTTACCACCGACACCAAATAACTTTTCACTCTATTTTGATAGATTATTAGAGGAGAAAAGTGAAAATCTTCGTCGTCAGATACATTCTATGTTAGAACTTGAAGAGAGCAACGATGATGAAGCTACTATTGCGTTAGAACAAAATCTAAAACAAGGTTTTTCATCTATTAAAGGTATTCTTGGAGTAACGGCTAATTTATATAAAAATATGGCCTTAATGACTAAAATACTTGAAAAAAGAAAAGAGGAACTTTCATCGAGCCCTGATGCTAAAGAAGCACTTAGTGTAATAGGAGTATTAGAGGGTGATGTATCGAAATTGAACTCTATATTAAAAACTCAAAGTTCTAAGATGAAAGATATCTATGACGAGACGGCAAGTATCGTTAAAACTGTAGAGAACGAAACCATCTTTGATAATAAATTCGGTGTTTATAATAAACGTTATCTACTTACTAAGATTGAACAAGAGATCAGCCTGATCTCTGAGTTTAAGCACAAAAGTTCTTTAATGATGATAGAGCTTGACCAAGGCTTGAAAAAAAGTGTTCAAAACGAAAAAGCTATTGTACTTATGACACGTACTATTGCAAGATTACTGCTTAAAACATCAAGAAGAAGCGATATCGTATCACACTATGGTGGTGGTGTATTTTCTATGCTTTTAAAACATACTGATTTAGAAAATGCAAAACGTGCAGCTATCCGTTTAGCTGATTTAGTATCAAACTCTAACTTTTTCTTGGCAGATCGCGAGATACAGTTAAAAATTTCTATCGGTATCACTAATGTAGATAACAAGCACTCTGTTGAAGAGATTGTTGTATCTGCTTTAGACGGTATTGCAAAAGCTTATGAAGATAAGAAGTGTGATTACGCTGTTTCATTAAGATAGGGAAAGAATGAATTTAGCTATTGTTGAATATCCTGATAAAAGACTACGTGAGGTTTCAAAAGAGGTAAAAGCTTTTGATGAAGCACTTCACAACCTTTTAGATGCAATGTATCCTAAAATGATCGAAACAAACGGTATTGGTTTAGCAGCAATTCAAGTAGCTCACCCTGTTCGTGCACTTATTTTAAATATTCCCGATGAAGAAGGGAATCAACCGGACGAAAATCTGCTAGAGATTGTGAATCCTATAATCATTGAAAAAGATGGAGAAACGACTTATCAAGAGGGATGCTTGAGTGTTCCTCAGTTTTACGAAGATGTGAAACGTCATGAGTTTATTAAGATTAATTATCAAGACAGACATGGAAATACAAACACTCTAGAAGCTGAGGGTTTATTGGCAATAGCAATTCAACACGAGATGGATCACTTAGAGGGGATATTATTTATAGATAAACTCTCATACGCTAGACGTAAAAAGTTCGAGAAAGAGTATAAAAGACTACAAAAAGAGCGTAAAGGAAAATAATTCCTTTAGTTTAAAATGGCATTGTGCCATTGTACCAGGGTAAGTCTGTATCCGGCTTCTACCTCTTTAACTTCATGTGAAAAGTACGGATTACTTGGAAAGATAATCATATCCCCTGCATCCGCTTTAAACTCCACTTGTTTTCCATCTGTATCTTTCAAAAAATTAAATATAAGCTCCCCACCTTTAAACGAATGTTTATTATCAGGTGTTTCACTATAAGAAGTTGCAAATAAAACCGTAGTCATTTTACGTTCAGGTGCAACAGGAGTAAAGGCAACTATTTTTTTATCTTGATCAACAACTGTACTGGAATCATCTGCATGTTGTACATAATAGCCCCCTTTTGTATATTCAAGTGCTTGAACAGAAGTGGAAAGAGTTATCGCTATATTAAAATATTCCTCTATTTCTGCCTGGTACTCTTGAAATCTACTTTGGTAGAGTTCATTCAAAAAGTCTGAAATAGCATAGATGTTTGTATCACGGTATTTTTTGACAACTTTTGCTTCAACTACACCTTGAATAATTTCAGATTTTACTTTGGCAACTTCTGCTTCTTCATCTTTGTAAACTTCATCTACAAATAGAGCAGATTCATGAGGTTTTAGAAAGTTTTTTATAATTAAAAACGGCAGAGGCTTGTAAGGGCTGGGTAAAAAAGCTGTTGGAATATCAAGCTCAAAAATATGCTTATCTAAAAAGATATTTTCACTAATTTGGATCAAGTAAACCCTCAATATATAAAGTTGAAAATAGTACTCCTTTTTTCAAAATAAAGCAATAGCAAAATATGTCATTTTGCAATAAAACAAATGAAAGAGAATTTGGATTGATACTATATTGAAAACTCATAAAGGTAGTGGGTATGAAAAAGATATCTTGTGCAACGTTAGAGGGGATAGAAGCAAGAGTAGTAGACGTAGAATCTACACTTACAAAGGGACTTCCATCATTTTCTATAGTAGGTATGGCTTCGACTGCAATAACTGAGGCAAAAGAGCGTGTGAAGTCTGCTCTATTAAGCAATGAATATAAATTTCCACCAAAACGGATTACATTTTTATTAGCACCATCTGAACTTGCAAAATCAGGAAGTCATTTTGATTTGTCTATGGCATTGTTAATTTTACTTAATGAGGAAGAGAAAGATTTTAACGATTGGTTTGTATTTGGTGAATTAGGTTTAGATGGAACTGTAAAAGAGAATATTCAACTTTATCCTCTCATACTCTCTTTGGCAAATCAAAATCTTATTAAAAAAGCTATCGTACCCAAAGAAGCGCTGAATAAGCTGCAAAAAATACCAAATGTAGATTTTTATGGAGTTCAGAGTTTAAATGAGGCAGTTAACATTTTAAAAGAAGAACAGCAAAATACAGGCTGCAAAAGTACAAGTGAATTAGAATATCCAAATTTTGAGATAAATGGCGAAAGACTTTATTATATAAAAGAGTATAAAGAGGACTTTATTGATGTAAAGGGACAGGAAGTTGCAAAACGTGCTGCGGTCATTTCAGCAGCCGGCTTTCACAACTTAATACTAGAAGGTAGTCCTGGGTGTGGGAAAAGTATGATTGCGAATAGACTTCGTTATATATTGCCTGCACTAAATAACAAAGAGATTTTGGATATTGCGAAACTGGCTGTTTTAGAGGGAGGGGAACCGCAGTTTAAACCTTTAAGGAGTATGAAAAATCCCCATCATTCATCAACTTCTGCAAGTATATTTGGAGGAGGAAGTTATCAAGCAAAAATTGGCGAGGTTGGTTTAGCTCATAATGGTATTTTATTTTTTGATGAGTTACCACACTTTTCCAAAAATGTTTTAGAAGCTTTGAGGGAACCTATGCAAGATGGAAAAATCAGAATTTCTCGTGTGAATGCAAAAGTAAACTATCCTGCTGATTTTTTATTTATAGGTGCTATGAATCCATGCCCCTGTGGAAATTTGCTTGATTCGTTTAAAGAATGCCGCTGTAATGAACTGGAAATTCAAAGATACAAAAACCGATTGAGTGATCCGTTTTTGGATAGAATTGACTTAAATGTAGTGATGCAAAATGTTTCAAAAGATGATAAGCCTTCATATACCTCTAAAGAGATGCATAAAATGGTGCTTGAAGCTCAAATTTTTGCAAGACAAAGAGGACAGAAAAGCTTTAATG
>JBFEUD010000057.1:0-9932 GCA_041547625.1 Sulfurimonas sp. | reverse complement strand
CTTATGTTTGGATAAGTCATTGACACCTGAAAAAACAAGTGGAACAGATGGAAACAGTTTTTCTTTATTATGTAACATAAAGTTAAAAGCATCATCATCAGTGACGTAGATAAGTTTTGGTTGATATCCCTTGTACTTAGAACGCATATAATGAATGATTTCATCCTCGTAGTCCTTGTCAAAACCACGTCGTTTGCTATCAAGATATTCTATGGAATATGAAGGATAGAGTTCTTTTTCATTATCTAGTGCCTGTTTAAATCCCTTGTATTGATTCGCTGACCAAGGGTAAGATTCATGATAAGAATGAATAACTAAAATCGGTGTATCGGCGAGTAATAAACTGTAGAAAAATATAAAAACTAAAAATATCATTTTCTTCATACTGATAGAACCTTGTTTTTAATGCTTCTGCTTAAAAAATAACCATTGAAAAGAGTATAACATAATTATTTCGATCTATAATTCAGTCAAGTATGTATAATAGATATGAAGTTATTACCTTATCTATTTATAAAGTTAATTTAGTAGAAGAAAGGTCATAGGGTTATGATGCAAGAGTTTATGGAAACCTACAATACTCACGTTGAAGAGATAGAAAAGTTTTTATCAGAAACCATATATAACCTAGGAGAACTTTCACGCAGAGAAGATAATGGTTTTGACAGTCTTTTTAGAGTGTTTCCTTCATTAGAGCTGGTTTATGTTTGCGATAAAAATACTTTGGCACAAATCTCTGACAATATTTACAGAGATAAGACCAGTTCTTTGCCAAAAGGAAGAGATAGAAGCTATTTACTGAAAAAAATCAAATTTAATAACAGTAATATCTCCATATCAAAACCTTATATCAGCAGCGCAACGGGAAAAACTTGTGTAACTGTTGTAAAAGAGGAAGACGACAGAGTCTATTTTATGGACTTTACAGTCAGTGCACTACTTGAAAGACTAGGGCTTATAGAGCTGCATAAAGAGTTTAACTTTGTAAGCAAGGCTTTTTATTTTGTAACAGCAAACTTAATGATTGTCCTCGCAGTTTTTACGCTTGGATACAGCATTTACGAATTAGGGCATTCTCTGTTTTTTAAAGAGGGACTGGTGTCAATAGAATCAATCTTTAAACCGATAATTGCCTTAACTTTGGGATTAGCGATCTTTGATCTTTCAAAAACTATCTTAGAACAAGAGGTTGTATTTAAAAGTTATTCGAAAAACTCTAAGTTAGAGTACAAAGTGTTTACAAAGTTCTCTATTACGATTATTATTGCACTGTTAATTGAAGCGTTAATGGTTGTATTTAAAATTGCCCTGCATGATTATTCTCAAATGATTTATGCGGTATATCTCATAGGTGGTGTGTCCATACTTATTTTTGCACTGGGTGGGTTTATATTTTTTACAAAAAGAGTAAGTTCGAAAGATTAGTGCTTACTCTTTTTTCTATGATCATTTACGCTAGGTATGTAAAACTCTAAATTGTCTAATTTTTTGATCATAATTTGTTTCTTTTCTACAAGATCGAAAAGTCTTTGTTTACTCTCTTCATCAAATAAGAGTTCAATATCCTGCGGTGTCAGAGGACGCTTGTCTAATGTGTTTATGATCTCATCTTCACTGTAAGAAGCATTATTGGCTTCTGCATGGACACGTGAAGCTATATGAATCGGCAGGGAAGAGGCAAAAAGCTGTGAAAGTTCATAAAGCTCTTTATAGCTTATACCGCTTACAGGATAGGCAGGTGGTCTATCTATGGTTCCAAGATCGATTCTATCGGCATTTACTGAAAGAAGTACTTCATTGAGTTTTTCTACTTCCTCTTTTGTGTCATTTAAACCAAGTACAAATAAGATCTCAATAAAGAGTTTGCCTTTGTACTCTTTGGAGAACTGTTGTACTTTTGAGACAATATCTTCTACCTTTATGTCATGATGCGGTCTGTCGATTTTCTTAAATATAGAAGGTGTGACAGCATCTAAAGAGAGTTTTACTTGATCGAGTTTGAGAAGTGAGTTATAAACATTTTCATTTGTGAGCATTGCACTGTTTGTTAAAATCAGTGTCTGCGTAGCACCTTTAATTTTGTTTATCTCATCGATGAGTTGATCAAGGTGAGGGTAGAGTGTAGGTTCTCCATTTGCAGTTAAAGTAATGACATCTATTTTATCATGTAAATGTTTTTTCAGTTCAGAGATAATCTTTTCTACAGCTGTTACAGTAGTCTGTTTATCTACAGTAGCTGCAGGAGCTAGTTCACAATAAAGACAGTCAAAGTTACATTGTTTTGTTGCAGGGGAGAGGTCGATTCCTAAACTCATACCGAAACGGCGTGAGTTTATAGGACCGAAGATGATGTTATTTTTTTCCGCTGACACGGTGACATTCGTTGATAAAGTGTTTTGCATTCTCAACAGGTACATCAGGAAGAATTCCATGCCCTAAGTTGAAAATGTGGCGTTTGCCTTGCATAGTTTCTTGGATAACCTCTACACATTTTGTAGTAGCTTCTTTTGAATACAGACGGCATGGTTCCATATTTCCTTGAAGTACGTAACGATCACCTAGTCTCTCTTTAGCAAATGCCATAGGTGTTGACCAATCAACTCCAAATACATCGAAGTTTCCATATACTTTGTCTAAGAAAGCAGGAATACCTTTAGGGAATAAAATAACAGGAATATGAGGATATTTTTCTTTTAAATATTCTGCAATTTCAACCATATATTTCCAAGAGAATTCATCGTATTTTCCTGGTTCGATTGCAGCTGCCCAGCTATCAAATACCTGTACTACATCTACACCGGCTTCTATTTGTTTTTCCATATAGATTTTGACTACATCTGTTACTTTTCTAAGAATTTTATGTAAAAGATCAGGATTAGAGTACATCATTTTTTTACAAATATTGTATGTTTTTGTCCCTTGACCTTCGATCATATATGTAGCAAGTGTCCAAGGTGCACCTGTAAAACCGATAAGCGCTTTGTCATCAGAAAGTTTTTGTTTAATAAGTTCAATTGTCTCATAAACATAAGTAAGTTTTGAAGCAGCTTCTTCACCGCCGATAAGTCTGTTTAGATCTTCTTCAGTTGCAATCGGATCAGAGAACTTCGGTCCTTCACCTTTAACAAATGAAAGATCCATTCCCATTTCATCTGGAATAACTAAAATATCGCTAAATAAAATAGCTGCATCAACACCTAAAATATCAACAGGTTGCAGAGTAACTTCACACGCTTTTTCCGGATCGTGACAAAGGTTTAAAAAGTTTCCGGCTTTTGCTCTAACTTCCATATACTCAGGTAGATAACGACCAGCTTGTCTCATCATCCAAACTGGTGTATAAGGTGTTTCTTTTCCAAAACATGCATCTACAAAGATCTTACTCATTTCTTTCCTTATTTATAAAATTACTTCTTATTAGTAATACTAATGTTTGTGTCCAACTTTACTTAAAAAGTATAAACCAACAGCAACAGCAGTGATAGATAGTGCTAAATATAACAGTTCAAGTGGTGAAGTGTAACTTGTAAGCCCAACTTTTTGAAAAAAACCAACTACTAAAACCATTACGATAACTTTAGAAATTTTATCTTTTAGCTGATCAAGAGAGTGGATAGAAAGAATTTTATTCTCTTCATCTTCCTCACGTGCTACATCGATATCTGAAATAAAAAGCTCATATAAACCAAAAGCAAATAAAAGCATTACAACACCGATTAGATAAAGGTCAACTGCACCAATAATTCCACCTACAACAAGCTCATGGAAGTGTTCAGGGTGATGATGATTTACATACGTATCAATAACAAGCTTTACAGTTTCATAGATATCAAATGATGCTACAGCAAATAAAACCACAGCACCAAGAAGACCAAAAACTACCGCTAAAAGAACAATAAATCTTGAACCCCAAAGAGAGTTTTCAAACATTTTTTCAAACATTTTACGCCTCTTGCATTTCAATAAATTTTTGAGCAATTCTCACAGCATTTGTAGCAGCACCAACTCTTAAGTTGTCAGCCACAACAAACATGTGAAGCATGTTGTTAGAATATACATCTTCTCTAATGCGTCCAACAAAAGTCTCATTTCTATCTACACAATCTTTTGGCATTGGGTAAACAGAAGCCTCTGGATCATCTAGAATTACAATATTTGGAGCTTTAGAAAGAATCTCTTTAGCTTCTTGTGCATTTACTTCAGAGTCAAATGTCATTGTAACTGTTTCAGAGTGACCGCGAAGAACTGGTACACGAACACAAGTTGCACTAAGAGCGATCTCTTTGTGCATGATTTTAGTAGTTTCATTTACCATTTTCATCTCTTCTTTTGTGTAACCGTTATCCATAAACTTGTCAATTTGTGGAATTACATTCAGAGCGATTTGGTGTTGGAAAGCTTTTTTCTCACTCTCATCAAGTTTAAATGCAAAGAAGTCTTGCATCTGTTTTACAAGTTCTTCCATGGCTGATTTTCCAGCACCACTTGTTGCTTGATAAGTTGATACGTCAACACGTACAAGATCATATGCGTCATCAAGCGGTTTAAGCGCTTGCACCATTTGAATAGTTGAACAATTCGGGTTAGCAATAATTCCTGTTTTTTTCCATTTAGCGATGTCTTCAGGATTTACCTCAGGTACTACTAAAGGAACATCCGGATCCATTCTAAAGTGAGAAGTATTATCGATTACAACAGCACCCGCTTTTACAGCTGCTGGAGCAAACGCTTCACTTACACTTCCACCAGCACTAAAGATGGCAATCTCTATCTCTTCTTGTTCAAAGATCTCATTTGTTAATTCTTTGATTACTAGATCTGCACCGTTAAACTCAACAGTTTTACCAGCACTTCTGCTACTTGCAAGAGGAACTAGTTTGTTGAGTGGAAAATCTATCTCTTCTAAGATTCTTAAAACCTCTTCACCAACGGCACCATTTGCGCCAACAACTGCTAAATTGTATTTTTTCATAAAGTCTCCTACTTTCTTGTATCTAAATATAAGTCTTCTTTTTGAATTTCATCTGTTTCACTTAAAATAACCGCTCTCTCAATTACAGAAATAAGCTCACGAATATTACCAGGCCAGTTATATTCTAACAACTCATTCTTCGCTGCTTGCGAAAATGTTTTGTTTTCAAAACCGTATTTTTTACAGTTTGTTTCACAGGTTATCTCTGCAATTGAGAGGATTTCATCTTTTCTCTCTCGTAAAGGTGGAATATTTAAAGGGATTGTATTAAGTCTGTAATACAGATCCTCTCTAAACTCTCCAGCTTTTATTTTGTGATCTAGGTTCGCATTTGTAGCTGAAACTATGCGAACATCTATTTTTACAGGCTTTGATGAACCTAAACGGCGTACTTCCTGCTCCTGAAGGGCACGTAGAAGTTTTGCCTGAACACCGTAAGGCATCTCACCGATTTCATCTAAAAACAGCGTTCCGCCGTTTGCTAGTTCAAACTGTCCAGCTTTTGCTTCGATTGCATCGGTAAAAGCACCTTTTTCAAAACCAAACAGTTCACTCTCTATCAAGTTATCCGGTATTGCAGCCATATTGATAGCTACAAAAGGTTTTTTAGCTCTAGGAGAATTTTTATGCACATAAGAAGCAAATACTTCTTTTCCAACACCACTTTCACCTAAAAGTAAAATGCTGGCATCTGTTTTACTCGCTTTGTCCGCAAGTTTCAGAATGCTTGTGAGTGCTTCAGACTCTCCCAAAAAGTCACTTGTGTCACTTTTTTGTTTTTTGGCAACGGTTTTTTTAGCCGTTTGTACCTTCTCTTCTCTTTTGATAGCTTCTACTAGAGTGTCAATATCAAAAGGTTTTAGTAGGAAATCTTTTACACCGAGTTGAATAGACTCAATGGCACGAGATAAAGTGGCATTGCCGGTCATGATGATCACTTCAAATTTACCGTCAAGCTCTTTTATAAACTCTATCCCATCCATACCTGGCATATTGATGTCGGTAATAACGAGATCGAAGCTGTCGTCTAAACCTTTAAGAGCATCTTTGGCATTTTTAAAAGTTTTTACTTCAAACTCTTTGTAATCGCCCATAGCAATCTCTAACGATTTTCTCATATTGATATCATCTTCAACTATTGCTATCTTCATAAAAGTTTCCTGCTGTTTAAGAGCTATTTTAAAGGGGTGATTTTAACAAAAGTATCATTAAAATCGACTTTGAAACAAGTCGTTTTCAATGTAAGTACCGTAGTGGAGGAGTTTTGAAGGTTAATTGTTTTTGCTCTGTGTTGTACTTGCAGACCAAGTTTATGTAAAAAATTTATAAACTCTTCTTTATTTTTATCTATAACTGTAGTGAGATCGTCTGAATTATGAGGATCTAAAAAAAGGCTTTGTTGAGGGTTGCCTGTACATATTTGCATAGCAGGAGATATGTCGAGATGTTCATTGTACAAAATGGCATCTTTTACAACATATCTATATGAAATTAGATATTCACTTGCATCTAAAGCAAGTGAACAGAAAAGAATTATTGCGCAAATTGTGCGTAAGATAGAGTAAGCTCCATCTCTACTTCGCATAATCCCTCTTTAAAGTTAGTTTCAACGATATTTGCATTTCTTACCATAGCTTGTACAGATGTTCTAACAGTTGAACGTTTAACCATCATATTTTTGATTAAGTCTTGACCGTCAACACGAACACCTTTTACTTTTTCTGCAATAAGTCTGTATGCATCAGCTACTGCTGCACGTTTTGCAAGTGCATAAGCTTGTGCAGGAGAAGCAGTGTTCATTGGTGCTACCCCTTGACCTACAACACTAATAATCATGTTTTTATTAGCTTCTAATACAGGCTCATCTGCAACTGTTTTTTCTTCTGTTTTTGTAACTTCCTGAACAGGTGCTGCAGCTTGTTGTTCAACAGTAGGGTAGTTGACATTAATCGTCATCTCACTTGGTGTTGTTACAACTTTAACCGGTTCCTGTTTTATAGGAGCCGGAGCTTGCGTCTCATCAGCTGAAAAAGCATTTAAGCTTAGTAATGCTATTAATACTAAAGAGTATTTCATAAAAATATCCTTGTTGGAGAAGAATTCTCCAGAGTTATTGTTTGAGTTTAAGCAAGAACTATTCCAAGTCTAGTGTTGCTTCATCCTCACCATCATCATCTTGGTCCTCTTCTTTTTTAGGACAACGTGAAATACTTGCTACATCATCACCTTTAACAATGTAAACACCTGACGTGTTACGACTAGATTTTGAGATCGTTTGCATATCTACACGGATCATTTTTCCGGCTTTCGTAAGTGCCATCATATCCATACTCTCATCAACCATAAGGATACCAACTACATGTTTACCAGTTTTTGCTGTCATTTTCATAGCAATTACACCTGAACCACCACGGTTTGTTAGACGATATTCTCCGGCATCTGTACGTTTGCCGATACCTTTCTCACTAACAATTAAGATCTCTTGTTCATCGCTTGAGATGATGTTGGCATCAACAACTTCATCACCCTCATGTTTAAACTTGATACCTCTAACACCACGTGTACTTCTACCTTGTTCACGAGTTTTTTCAATTTCAAATTTGATACATTGAGCAAGTTTTGTCACAATGAAAAGGTACTTAGTTTCAGGCTCGGCAATTTTAGCCGTAATAAGTGTATCATCGTCATCAAGAACGATTGCTCTTACACCGTTGCTTCTGATATTGCTAAATTCACTTAAGTTAGTACGTTTAACAACACCGTTTTGTGTAAAGAATACTAAAGATTTGTCCTCACTAAAGTCAGTTGTAGGGATGATTGACTGAATCTGCTCATCTTGAACAAGTTGTAGTAAGTTAACAACTGCTTTACCTTTTGCTGTTCTTGTACCCTCAGGGATTTTATATACTTTTAACCAGTGAAGCTGACCGCGGTCAGTGACAAATAATAGTGTATCGTGTGTATTACATGTAAAGAATCTTTCAATAAAGTCATCTTCATAAATAGTTACGGCAGTTTTCCCTTTTCCGCCACGTTTTTGTTTTTCATAGTTTGCTAATGGTACACGTTTAATATAACCTCTATGTGTAATAGTTACAACCATTGGCTCATTAGGAATTAAGTCTTCGATGTCGATGTCATCGTAATCATCTTCAACATCAGTTTTTCTTTTTGCCGTATATGTTTCTAGAATTTCATCAAACTCTTCATCAATAATACCATGAAGCACTTCTTCACTTTTTAAAATCGATTCTAGGTACTCAATCAGTTTCATAAGCTCTTGAAGTTCGTTTTCGATTTTCTCGATCTCTAAACCAGTTAAACGACCAAGTCTCATAGCAACGATACTTGCTGCTTGAATTTCAGAAAATTCAAATTCATTTACAAGGTTGTCTTTTGCTTCCTCTTCAGTTTTTGAAGCACGAATCACACGGATAACATCGTCAATAATATCGATAGCTTTTTTCAAACCCTCTAAGATGTGCGCACGAGCTTTTGCTTTTTCAAGATCGAAAATCGTACGACGGATAATAATTGTTTTACGGTGATTGATAAAGTGTTTTAAAATATCAATTAAACCAAAGATACGAGGTTCTTGGTTTAATATAGATAGCATAATGATACCAAACGTTTGTTGCATAGCAGTTTGTTTGAAAAGATTGTTAAGAACGATTTCACTCATTGCATCTTTTTTAAGTTCAATTACAACACGCATACCGTCACGGTCAGATTCGTCACGGATTTCACTGATACCTTCGATCAGTTTATCTTTCACAAGACCGGCAACGTTTTCAATTAAACGAGCTTTGTTTACTTGGTAAGGAAGTTCATCGATAATGATGATCTCTTTTTTAGCTTTTTGTTCTATATGTGTTTTTGCACGGATTTTAATACGTCCACGACCTGTTTCATATGCTTCTATAATACCTTTCTTACCGAAAATAATACCTCCGGTTGGAAAGTCAGGTGCAGGGATATACTCCATGAGTTCATTTAGTGAAATGTTTGGATTTGCTAAAACAGCTTTGAGTGCTTGCATCACCTCAGTTGGATTATGAGGTGGTATATTTGTTGCCATACCAACTGCGATACCGCTTGAACCGTTAATTAAAAGGTTTGGAACACGTGTAGGCATTACATCCGGTTCTTTAGTAGTAGCATCGTAGTTATCGATCATATTTACTGTATTTTTATCGAGATCTTTTAAAAGTTCTCCTGCATATTTCGTCATACGTGCTTCCGTATAACGCATTGCCGCTGCAGAGTCACCGTCAACTGAACCGAAGTTTCCTTGACCGTCTACCAATTCCATTCTCATTGAGAAGTCTTGTGCCATACGAACAAGTGCATCATATACTGCTGTATCACCGTGTGGGTGGTACTGACCGATTACATCACCGACGATACGTGCAGATTTTTTATACTTTGAACCAAAAGAGAGGTTAAGTTTATCCATCGCATATAGTATACGTCTATGAACAGGTTTTAAACCATCTCTTACATCTGGTAACGCACGACCGACGATAACACTCATTGAATAGTCAAGATAACTATTTTGAAGTGTTTCTTCTATATTTATAGTTTGAATTTCTTCATTGTTTAGCAAATCACCCATAAAACACCTTAATTATAAAATTAAAATTTGGTAGATGATATCTAAAAGTCTCTTAAGATAATGTTTAAACTATACAAAATATTTAAAATAAATACTTATATTTGAATAAATTTCGAAGAAGGAAATAATGATTAAAATTTAATCAATTTATTGCTTCTTGAATAAAATGTTTAGATTATAATTTTGGGTAGATACATTCGAAAAAAGGATTAACATGAAGAGATGGCTAGTAGCGATGATGTTCGCATTACCGACTTTGGCATTAGCTGAAGACAAGTTAGATACAGGTGATACAGCTTGGATGATGGTATCAGCTGCATTAGTATTACTAATGACACCGGCAGG
>JBFEUD010000056.1:0-10088 GCA_041547625.1 Sulfurimonas sp. | reverse complement strand
TTGTTAAATCTAAAGATGTAATAGTAAATGACGTTGGAAAATCTGTATCTGTCGTAGTAATATTATAGTTACCATCATCAACACTTCCATTTACTCCATCCATTAACGAAGCACTCCACTTTGCAGGTCCAACACTACGGTTTAATGTACCAACAAAACCTTTTACCAGACCTTCATCTGCTTGCTCTTTCACACCAACAAGTTTTGGTAAAGCAACTGCTGAAAGGATACCTAAAATAACGATAACGAAGATCAATTCGATCATTGTAAAACCAGCTCTTTTCATAAGAACTCCTTTTAGTTAAAAAATTTGGATTACTCTTGTAACCTTAGGACTAATTATGAGCCTATCAAACTTAAACATTGCTGAATATACATCCTTTCAATGAAATGGAATATATTTTTTATAACTTTTATCACATTTTCAAATTATGGAATAAAAAATGCTTGTAACTATGCAGAATAAGAGTAAGGTTTATTATGAGTATAGAGATATCAAAAACACATTCAATGATTAAAGATGCACTTGATTTCCGTGCAGCACGTCAAGATATGATTGCTTCAAACATTGCCAATGCAGATACTCCTTACTACAAACCTCGTGATATTAGTTTTGAAGATGCACTCAAAGCGAAAAAAGCTGAGCTGTATAAACAAGAGCAAAATACGTTGCAAATGGCAGCAACAGATACAAAACACTTATCACCGTCACAACAACACAGTTCACTGAAACCTACGCTTTTTTTTAGAGATGGGCATATGGCAAGAAATGACGGTAACAGTGTAGACATAGATGTAGAAACAACAGAGATGAGTAAAAACTCTATCATGTTCAATGCTTTGATTCAAGCGAACAAAAAAGATAGTGCAATTTTTAAATCTGTAATTGAAGCATCTCAAAAATTATCGTAAAGGTTAAACGATGAGTAATTTTTTAAATAGCTTTGACATAAGTGGTTACGGGCTTTCAGCTCAACGTGTACGTGTAAATGTAATCTCTTCAAATATCGCAAATGCACAAACAACCAGAACTGATGAAGGTGGACCTTACCGCCGTAAAGAAGTTGTTTTTAAAGCTATAAATTTTAACGACTACTACAATAAAGCTTTAGGTGAACAAACGCAAAGTGCGTCATATGAAGATCCTCTTAACGAAGGTGAATTTGGAAAAAAGGTAAATCCTGCTATAATGAGTGTAACAGTTGATAAGATCGCAAGAGATGACTCTAAACCTCAGCTAAAGTTTGAACCGAATCATCCGGATGCAGATGCAAATGGGTATGTTGCTTATCCAAATATTAATCCCGTTGTAGAAATGGCCGATTTAGTTGAAGCAACACGTTCTTATCAGGCAAACGTGGCGGCATTTGAAAGTGCAAAAGATATGGCAAACAGTGCAATATCACTGTTACAATAAAGGAAGTGGTAAAAAATGGCTAATAATTTAAACGGTATTTCAAATATCTCTACTGCTGATTTACTGAACAAAAATGCAAAAGTAACTTCTAATGAACAAACAAATGAGTTTGCCAAACATTTAAAAGATGCTCTTAATGAAGCAAATGAGATACAACAAAATAAAGAAGAGGCAATAGCAGACCTCGCTACGGGTCAAGTAAAAGATCTTCATCAAGCAGCTATGGCTATCGGTAAAGCAGAAACAAGTATGAAACTAATGTTGGAGATAAGAAATAAAGCATTGAGTGCATATAAAGAGATTAGTAGAACTCAACTCTAGTAAATATTTTCAACTTTCAATGATTAGCAGAAATAAAAGCAAAAAAATACTTCTTTTGTATAGTATTATATTTATCGGTTTTTTAGTTTTTTTAACCGTTATGCTTTTTACTGTACTTGATCCAAGACATCTTCCTTCAAAATATACCATTGACAGCTCAAAAGCTTCTAGAGGTTGTATTATTAGTGCTGACGGTTTTCATATCGCATCCACAAAAAAACTTTTTAAAGCTGTAGTCAACACTCGATACATCGATCCTCAAAAAAAAGATCTCTTTGTAGAACTTTTTTCGATCTATTCAGGAATTGAAAAAAAAGAGATCTTAAAAAAGATAAACTCTCGTAGAGGTGTTGTGGTATTAAGCTACAATATTCCTCAAATTCAAGCACACTATTTAAAAAAACTAGCAAGTGAACTTCGTCGTTTTAAAGTCTTCATGTCCCTCAAAAATTCTCGAACAGGTTTGCTTTCTGTACACGGTTTAAGTGTTATAGAAAGTGGTGAAAGCCGAGAGTATAACTACGGTAATCTTCTAACGCCTATTATAGGATATCCACATAAACTTGAAGATGATGGATACACGTTTGTAAAAGGTGTAAAAGGTTTAGAAAAACGTTTTGATGACGAACTCTCTGCAAGACAAGACAGTTATTCCAGAGGCAAGCGTGATGTAAATAGTTATATTATTTTAAATAAACAAAGCTTTACAAAGCCGCAAATTAACGGTTTAGACATTAAGATTACGATACCAGTATCACTTCAAATAAGATTTGAAAAAATGTTAGACAAAATGAAAGAGCGACTTAAAGCAAAACAAGTTATGTTAGCTCTCATGAATTCTACTAACGGTGATGTTCTTGCAATGGCCAGTTCAAACAGATATCTTCCGAAAGATATCAAAAAAAGTGATTATCCATCGCTTAATAGTGGAATGATTGAATATAGCTTTGAACCGGGGAGTGTTTTAAAACCTGTTACTTTTTCACTACTTTTAGAAAAAAAACTGATCAATCCTTATGACCTTGTAAACGGACATAACGGACGTTTTAAAATAGGTCGTAAAGTTATTACCGATGAGCATAAATTTGACTGGCTAAGTGCTGAAAATGTTATCGTACACTCTTCTAATGTCGGTATTGCCCAGCTGGCACAAAAACTCTCTGGTTTTGAATTTAATGATGGATTAAAAAGATTTGGATTTTCAAAACGCTCTACTCCTGATCTCATTTATGAAAAATCAGGCTCGATTCCAAGTGCAAAACGTTTAGAGAACCAAATCTATAAAGCTACATGTTCTTATGGTTACGGTATTCGCGCAAACCTTATGCAGCTTCTCCGTGCATATTCAGCATTCAACAACAATGGGAAAATGGTCTATCCGAAATTAGTCCACTCATTTATCAACGAATATAATCAAGAAACGAAAGTATCTTATGAAAGCAGTGTTGAAGCGATAACAAGTACAACTGCACAAAGAATGAAAGATATATTAATTAAAACTGTTGAACATGGAACTGGACAAAAAACGGTTACTCCAGGTTTAATAATTGGTGGAAAAACAGGAACTGCACATATTGTTGAAGATGGAAGGTATGTAAATAAATACAACACGTCATTTATAGGTCTAGTCAACGATCAAAAAAATAAATATACTATGGGTGTAGTCGTAATACAACCTAAAAGCAGCCAATTTGCTGCACAAACAGCTGTTCCTGTCTTTAAAGCTGCTGTTGATATTATGGTTGAAGAGGGATATCTACAACCAAATATTGTCGAGTAACCTTGTTGTCCCTGACACTGCTTCGACTAAAATAATTGTATTTCCAACTTCCACTTCATCAACAGGTTCAAATTCACGATTTACGATCTCGACATAACCTATCTCCAGAGGTTCTAAAATTTTTAACATCTCATCTTTAATAGTTTGTACATTCAGCTCTTTTTTCGAGATCATTTTAGATGCGGCATAGAGTGAAGCAGATATTTTTAATGCTTCTTTTCTTTGCTCTGGCGTCAAATAAATGTTACGGCTACTTCTTGCAAGTCCATCGGCTTCTCTTACTGTATTTATCGGAACAATTTCGACGTCCATATAATAGTGCTTCACCATTAACTGAATGAGATTAAGCTGTTGTGCATCTTTTTTTCCAAAGTATGCACGTGTAGGATTTACAATGTTTAAAAGCTTCATTACAATACGGAGTACTCCGGAAAAATGTCCCGGACGAGTAGCACCTTCTAAAACATACCCCCTTACTTCAGGAGCTTCAATTTTCACTTCGTCTTCAAAGTAAATATTCTCTTTTGTCGGAAAAAAGATTACATCCACACCTGCAAGTTCACAAATCTTTTTATCGGCTTCATCGCGACGTGGATATTTATCCAGGTCTTCCCCCTTTAAAAATTGTGTCGGGTTTACAAAAATAGATACAACAACCAGTTCATTCTCTTTTCGTGCATTTTTTATAAGCTCAATATGCCCTTCATGAAGTGCTCCCATAGTAGGTACATATCCGATAGTTTTATTTTGCTCTTGGAGATACGCTTTTAATTCCAAAGGCTCAGAAATAATCTTCATTTTAAGTCCCAATATAATATAATCGCAATTATACTACTTTTTATATTGGAAAGATATGGATAACTACGAATACACAGAACTTCTAAAAAATATTAAAATTAAAATGGACAATATTACAGGTGTAGTAGAACCAGATAAAATTTCAGAGAGATTAGAAGAGATTGAAACCTTAGAAAATAACCCTGAATTTTGGAATGATGCCGCTAATGCCGCAAAAATTCAAAAAGAAAAAACACAACTTCAGAGAAAACTAGAAAAATATAATATCGCTCGCTCTGCTGTTGAAGATGCAGCAGAACTTTATGAAATGGCAAAAGAGGAAAACGATGAAGATTCGATCGAAGCTCTCTTTGAAGATGCACCAAACTTAGAAGAACAAATTCGTTCAATGGAGATCGAAGTTTTACTCAGCGGTGAAAGTGATGGCTCTAATGCAATTCTTTCAATTCATCCTGGAGCTGGAGGTACTGAATCTCAAGACTGGGCAAGTATGCTTCTAAGAATGTATAAACGCTGGGCCGAAAGACACGATTTCAAAGTTGAAGTTCTTGATTATCAAGCTGGCGAAGAGGCTGGTATTAAAGATGTATCTATTTTAATTAAAGGTGAAAATGCATACGGATATTTAAAAGTAGAGAATGGTATTCACAGACTTGTACGTATCTCACCGTTTGATTCAAATGCCAAACGTCATACTTCTTTTAGTTCTGTTATGGTTTCTCCGGAAATTGATGATGATATAGATATTGTGATCGAAGATAAAGATATCAGAATCGATACTTACCGTGCAAGTGGTGCCGGCGGACAACATGTCAATAAAACGGAATCTGCGATCCGTATTACCCATATTGAAACTGGTGTCGTTGTACAGTGTCAAAACGACAGATCTCAGCATAAAAATAAAGCTACTGCTATGAAAATGTTAAAGTCTCGTTTATATGAATTAGAACTTGAAGAACAAAAAGCAAAAGAAGCTGGAGTTGAAAAAAGTGAAATAGGATGGGGACATCAAATCAGATCTTATGTTATGCAGCCGTATCAACAAGTAAAAGACACAAGAAGCAATGAAGCATATACGAACGTACCTGCTATTTTAGACGGTGATATCGATAAAATGATCGAAGGAGTGCTTATTGCACAAAATAAAGAGAAATAATTTATTCTTTCTCTTTATCCTCTTTTTTAAAAAAACTATATCCTAAGAATCCTGCACCAAATACCATCACCATAATCATTAACATTCTTACCTGCTTTTTTCGCGTTTCAATCATAGCTTCTGAAATCTTTGAATGACTAGCAGATTGTTTTGTAGATGATGAGGAACTGCTACCGCTTACCGCAGCTTCCATACGTGCAAGGTTTGCCGCAGCTATTTCATTTTCAGTCATCACCTTTTGCGGTGCTGCCCAAAAAAAGATTACTAATCCGAGAATAAGTAGAAAAGCTCCCAAGCTTCTAAAAATAACTGTTTGGTATTTTAAAAAAAATTCCATTCACAACCTTTTGTTTTGAATAAAGCAAAATTATGTCAAAATTCACTTATGAACTTACTTAAAGAATTTTTACTCGAAGATAAATGTTCCTACTTAGATGAGAAGCAACAAACAACACATTACAAAGTAATAGATAAATGTTCTGCAAATGCATGTCAAGAGCTCATAGAACGTGGCTACAGACGCTTTGGAAAAATGTATTTTAGACCAATATGTGCGGAATGTCATGAGTGTCAAAGTATAAAAATAGATGTTGATAATTTTGTTTTCTCAAAGTCAGCACGTAGAGTATTAAATAAAGCAAAAGACATCTCTATCGTTTTGCAACATCCTACGATGACTAAAGCTCACCTGGAGCTTTTTGACAAATACCATAAATACATGAATACAAAAAAAGGGTGGGAGTATCATCCTACTACACCAGATCATTATTTTAACTCTTTTGTCAGCGGTTATGAAGATTTTGGATATGAGGTACTCTATTTTTTCCAAGACAAACTAATCGGTGTAGATCTTATAGATATTTTAGCTGATGGAATTTCATCAATCTATTTTTATTACGATCCTGACTTTGCATCCTATTCATTGGGACGACTCTCTTTATATAAACAAATAGAGTTTGCAAAACGTTATGATAAAAAGTGGATATATTTAGGTTATTATGTAGAAGGATGTCCCTCTTTAAACTATAAGGCAGAATATACGCCTTATCTTACGTTAAAAGGAAGACCGAGTGAATATGAGGATTTTGACTGGTTTTAAAAACTATCTAGTTTTTAAAAGTTCCTCTTTTTGCTCTTTACGCAACTGCTTTTTCTTATCTTCAAGTTCTTTTTGCAGTTTTTGCTCTAGTGCTTCTTGTTCTCTTTTATCTTTTTCTCTGATTCTTTTAATCTTTTCTAATTCACGTTCTCTTTTAGATTTACTCTTTCTAAGTTCAGCCTCTTTTCTAGCTTTTAAAGCTGCATCATCATCTAAAATATTTTGTATTACACCCGAAGCATTAATATCTTCCTGATGTGCAAAATAATAGTCTATAATCTCTTGTTTATATTCTGCAGTATCTATTAAACCACTGTTGATAATTTGTGAAAAAAGTCTTGAGTTCTCATTTTGTAAAGAATCATCATACAGTTTTTTTGCTTGTCTTGAAAAGAAATCATTGTCTTTAGAAAGAGCTCTTAATGCAGTTAGATACTCTTTTTTATCAACAGCATGGTCACCCTGCTCTATTTTAAAACCTTTTTCTTTTGTGTTATTTACTTTTTTCACATACTGCTTGATTTTATCATCGTATATATTAAACTCTTCGATCTCACGCAATTGTTCTATATTATCAGCATTATTGTAGATAACATCGCCTAAAGCAGCATATACAATTGGATTTTTGGCAAATAACAAGCTTGTAAATAATGAAAGAAAAATTAGTTTTTGCATAGAGTCACCTGTCTATTTTTATGACATTATAGCAAATTTTCGGTTTATGAAAAGGGGAAAAGTATAGAGTAAACCTCCAAGGAGGAGGTTTAAAAGGATAAAAGATTATCCGTTACGTTTTTTGATGATCTCTTCAGATACATTTCTTGGAACTTCTTCGTAGTGATCGAATTCCATAGCGTATGTAGCACGACCTTGAGTGTTTGAACGAAGGTCAGTTGAGTATCCGAACATCTCAGAAAGTGGAACGAATGCGTCAACGATTTTGTTACCGCTTCTGTCACCCATGTTGTTAACTTGACCACGACGACGGTTAAGGTCACCAATAACGTCACCCATGTAGTCTTCTGGTACTTCAACTTCAACTTTCATGATTGGCTCAAGGATAGCTGGACTAGCTTCACGTGCAGCTTCTTTGAAACCAATTGATGCAGCAATTTTAAATGACATCTCATTCGAGTCAACTTCGTGGTATGAACCATCATAAAGTGTAACTTCAGCATCTTCGATTGGGAAACCAGCAAGAACACCGTTCTTCATAGATTCTTCCATACCTTTTTCAACTGCAGCGATATACTCTTTTGGAATTACCCCACCTTTAATCTCGTTGTTAAATACAAGACCAGTATTTGCTTCACCTGGTTTAAGTTTGAATACAACGTGACCATATTGTCCACGTCCACCTGATTGTTTAGCGTATTTGTAGTTTTTATCAACTTCAGTTCTGATAGCCTCACGGTAAGATACCTGTGGAGCACCAACTTCAGCTTCAACTTTAAACTCACGCTTCATACGGTCAACGATAATCTCAAGGTGTAACTCACCCATACCAGAAATAATAGTTTGACCAGATTCTTCATCAGTATTAACACGGAAAGATGGATCTTCTGCAGCTAGTTTACCTAGAGCGATACCCATTTTTTCTTGGTCAGCTTTTGTTTTTGGCTCAACTGCAACAGAGATAACTGGCTCTGGGAAGTCCATTCTCTCTAATACAACTTTGTCTTTTTCAGAACAAAGAGTATCACCAGTTGTAGTATATTTAAGACCAACAACCGCACCGATCTCACCAGCGTAGATCTCTTTAACTTCTTCACGTTTGATAGCATGCATTTTCATGATACGACCAATACGCTCTTTTTTATCTTTTGTAGAGTTGTGTACGTATGAACCAGATTCTAAAGAACCACGGTAAACACGGATGAAAGTTAACTGTCCAACGAATGGGTCAGTCATGATTTTGAATGCTAATGAAGCGAATTCACCATCGTCAGTTGAAGGAACTGTAACTTCTTGCTCTTCATCATCCATCATAGTACCTTTAATAGCCGGTACTTCAGTTGGAGCTGGAAGGTAATCAACAACAGCGTCAAGTAAAGTTTGAACACCTTTGTTTTTGAAAGCTGTCCCAACAGTCATTGGAACGATATGCATAGCGATTGTAGCACGCTTGATAGCAGCTTTGATCTCCTCTTCAGAAATCTCTTCACCTTCTAAGAATTTTTCCATTAACTCTTCATTACCGTCAACAGCAGAGATCTCTTCGATCATCTTTTCACGGTATTCTTCAGCTTTGTCTTGGTAATCAGCACGGATATCTTGTGTATGGTATGCAGAACCCATAGCAGCGTCTTCATCCCAAACGATCTCTTTCATTTTTACAAGATCAACAACACCTTCGAATTTATCTTCAGCACCGATAGGTAATTGGATAGGAACCGGATTCCCTTTAAGACGCTCACGAATTTGACGCTCAACTTCATAGAAATCAGCACCAGTTCTGTCATATTTGTTTACGAAAACGATTGAAGGTACACCGTAACGGTTTCTTTGTCTCCAAACTGTTTCAGATTGAGGCTGAACACCACCAACAGCACAGAATACAGATACAGCACCGTCAAGTACACGCATAGAACGCTCAACTTCAATAGTGAAGTCAACGTGTCCCGGAGTATCGATAATGTTAATCTGTTTTCCAGCCCATTCACAAGTAGTAGCAGCTGAAGTAATTGTAATACCACGCTCTTGTTCTTGCTCCATCCAGTCCATTGTTGCAGCACCATCGTGAACTTCACCGATTTTATGCTCAACACCTGTATAGAATAGGATACGCTCAGTTGTTGTTGTTTTACCAGCATCAATGTGAGCAGCAATACCAATGTTTCTTACATCGCTTAATTTATGAGATCTTGCCATTTTTAAATTACCTTATATATTACCAACGGTAGTGAGCAAATGCTTTATTTGCTTCAGCCATTTTGTAAGTATCTTCTTTCTTCTTGAATGCAGAACCTTTTTCGCCTGCAGCATCCATAAACTCATTAGCTAATCTCTCAGCCATTGTTCTTTCATTTCTTTTTCTTGCAGCATCAACTATCCAACGAATAGCTAATGATTGTTGACGTACTGGACGTACTTCTACTGGAACTTGATAAGTAGCACCACCAACACGGCGACTTTTAACCTCAATGATAGGTTTTACATTCTCAATAGCTTCATTAAATGTATCGATTCCTGATTTTTCACCTTTTGCAGAGATTACATCTAACGCACTGTAGATAATTTTTTCTGCAGTAGATTTTTTACCATCTAACATTACTTTGTTAATAAACTTCGTTAAAACTTTGCTTCCATATACTGGATCTGGCATGATTTCACGAACAGGAGCTTTTCTTCTTCTCATTTGTTATTTTCCTTGTCTTCAATTTTTTCAAAAAATTTACTCAAAACTTCCTAAAGTTATTAGGATTAGTCCTGTAGCTATCTTTGAACTATTTTAAATTATTTTTTTGGACGCTTTGTTCCGTATTTAGAACGAGCAACTAAACGGTTAGCAACACCA
>JBFEUD010000055.1:0-10113 GCA_041547625.1 Sulfurimonas sp. | reverse complement strand
TTTTCTTGAATTGTTTCAGAACTAAAAGCCAGTCTTAGTGTTATGTTATAATTTATAATTATCCAAGCAAAAACAAAATTCATAAAAAACATGTTTTTGACTCTTGAATCTAAAAACTCTTTAAAACTTGATATTATCTGTTCCATATACTTTCTCATTATAAAAATTGTTCAAATTATAACAAAAGTTCAAATAGTTTAGATGTTTAGTGTATTCAGTAAATAAAAGATGTGGATTTTAAAATGATGGTGGAGCTGTGCGGAATTGAACCGCAGTCCGAAACCTAGCTACTAATAACGTCTACATGCTTAGAGAAGTTGTTTAATTTAATCCTGCTTCACACAACTTGCAAAGCTACACAAGACGAGTCTAGATTGAGTTCTTCTAAAGGCTAGACAACCTATAGATATATCAGCATAAGGGTTATACTTCAAAATCTTTCCTATCCTGAGTCAGAAAGCGAAGCAGTCCTAAGTTAAGTTAAAACTTACGCTACAGCGTAAGCAGGACGATAATTTGTATTGTTTGCGTTTATTCGCATATGAGCCGTGTAACGGAAGTGCTCAGTCCGACATGCAGTTAGAAGCTACCAAATCCCGTCGAAACCAGGTCAGCCCCAAATGTGAGAACTATGTTAAATAGTATTTGAAATTATATCAGAAAGATTTGAGTTTTAGATATGATTTTTGTAATTTTTTGAAGTGGTGGCCAATCTCGGAATCGAACCAAGGACACAGTGATTTTCAGTCACTTGCTCTACCGACTGAGCTAATTGGCCATTGTAAAAGTGGTGGCCTGTCTCGGAATCGAACCAAGGACACAGTGATTTTCAGTCACTTGCTCTACCGACTGAGCTAACAGGCCTCTCTTAAAGAGGACGAAATTTTATCTATAAAGTACTGAAAGTTAGCTTATGTCACTTCAAAGGTATAGACCATTTTTGATAATATGCGACAAGTCTCAGTGTTAAAAAGAGTACAAAGACTATTGTCATGGAAAGAATATGGAGCTGATCGAAACTTTTTAAAAGGTAAACCGTAAGGGCTATAAGAATGGCAATAGTACCGTAAAACCCTGTTTTTAGGACAAAAGGGATCTCATTAATGATCACGTCTCTGGCAATCCCTCCACCAACGGCAGTGATGAAAGAAGTTGCGATTACACCTGTAAGGTTAAATCCCGCTTCTAGCCCGATAATAGCCCCGGAGATGCTAAAAGAGATAAGTCCTATCGAGTCACTTAATATAAAAAGGGGTTTGTTTTCAATTGAATTACGCTTATGAAATTGAAAAATAATGAGTCCCAGCATTACAAGTAAAATAGTCAGTGCAGGATATGTATGTGTAAATGTAAAAGGAGGGCGATCGACTATAACGTCACGGATTACACCGCCGCCAAGGGCAGTTAAAAAAGTTGAAATTAAAACACCGAGCAGATCGAGTTTGTTTTTTACACCGACGAAAAAACCACTCATCGCAAAGGCAATAATCCCTATATATTCACTTATTTCAAACATGTCTCTAAAGCTTCCACTACAGCTTGTCTCTCAAGTTCTTTAATTTTTTTCTCAAGAGATTCTACTGTTTCATTCTCAGACAAGATAAGTTCTTTTTGTAAAATGATCTCTCCTTCATCGTAGTTCTCATTTACAAAATGGATACTCACACCGCTTTTGCTTTCTTTATTTGCAATAACCGCCTCATGAACAAATCTTCCGTACATTCCAGAACCACCGTATTTTGGTAAAAGAGCAGGGTGGGAATTGATGATTTTAAAGTTTTCAGTAATTTGTGGTGAAAGTTTTTTCATATAACCTGATAGAACTACACAGTCACATTGATACTCTGTGAGAAGTTCTGCTATTTTTTCATCCGGTACAGATGTGGTTTTTTGATTGACAACATAGCTGTCTATTGAGAATTTTTTTGCTTTTTCTAAGACTTTTGCATTAGTATTGTTTGAGATGATGAGAGAGACTTTAGCATCTAGTTTTTGTGTCTGTATAGCTTCATAGATAGCATCTAGATTACTACCATTATGTGAAGCTAAAATTGCAATATTTATCATCTTATTTTTAGTGTGATTAGGGCAAGAATATTAGAAAGAATTGCTATGATCCAAAAACGGACAATGATCTTGTTTTCAGCCCAGTTCTTCATCTCAAAGTGGTGGTGGATCGGTGCCATTAAAAATACCCTTTTATTACGTAGTTTGTAACTACCCACTTGTAAGATAACAGAAAGTGTCTCGATTACGAAAATAGAACCGATTAAAAGAAGTAAAATTTCACTTTTTGAGATCACCGCCAAATAACCTAAAAATGCACCTACCGTAAGTGAACCGCTATCACCCATAAATACTTCCGCAGGATGACAGTTAAACCATAAGAATCCTGCAAGAGCACCGATAAGAGCACTCGCTACAATACTTACTTCCCCGACAGGAATATTTGGTATTAGAAGATACTCACTAATTACCGCATTTCCAGTTGCATAAATGATAATGCTAAAAGAGGTAAGTGCTACGATCGAAGGTACAGTTGCCAGTCCGTCAAGACCGTCTGTTAAGTTTACCGCATTAGATGTCGCAACAATTACTAAAATCCATAAAGCAATTGAAAATACTCCCATATCTAAAACAGGTGTTTTAATAAACGGGACATAAAGATCAGTATTGAATTCTGCAAAAAGACACAAAAATGCCGCTACGATCAAAGCGGAGATGATTTGCAATAGCATCTTTGTTCTTGCTTTTAAACCTGCTAAGTTTTCATTTTTTTTGATCTTTGCTATATCGTCTTGGAAACCGATTAAAACAAAAAGACTTAATGTCAATATAGCACCAAGAGCATAAAGATTACTAAAATTGATAGTTAAAAGAGATGCAAAAAGGGTAGAACCTATAAAAACAACGCCACCCATCGTAGGTGTTTTTGCTTTTCACTGATGGCGTTCTGGAGCCCAGTTGTTGATCGGTTGTACGCTTGAAGTTTTTTGTGCCCATCTAATAAATTTCGGCATTAAAAAAAGTGTTAAAAAAAGTGCTATAAAGAAAGCGATACCTGCACGTATAGTGATGTATCCTAAAATATTTATATCTAAAATTTCGTGTAAATAATATATCAAAAAAATACCTTAATAAGAGTTCATTTGTAAAAGTAAAAGCGTATTATAGTATAATTACATCAAATTTTTACAGCTAGGAATAAAATTGAGTAAAAAAGCAATTTTAGTAATTACAGATGGTATAGGGTATTGTTCAAAGACAGAACATAATGCGTTTCACCACGCAAATAAACCCACATATGACAAACTTTTTCAAGAGGTGCCACACTCACTAATCGATACATTTGGTTTAAGTGTTGGTTTACCTGAAGGGCAGATGGGGAACTCTGAAGTTGGGCATATGACTATTGGAAGCGGAAGGATTTTATATCAGGATTTGGTAAAGATCTCTTTAGCACTTGAAGAACAAACTTTAGAACACAATGAAGAACTGGTAAATCTGCTAGGAACTTCAGACAGATTACATCTTATAGGACTTATGAGTGACGGTGGAGTGCATTCACATATCGATCATTTTATGGGGATAGCAGATATCGCAGCTGCGCAAGGTAAAAAAGTATTTTTACACCTGATTACTGATGGTAGAGACGTTTCTCCTACTTCGGCAAACAAATATTTAAAAATAGTCGCAGAACATCTAAATGATAATATCTCGATTGCAACAATCTCAGGACGTTTTTACTCTATGGATAGAGATAACAGATGGGAGAGAATCAAGCGCGGATACGATGCGATTGTAAATGCTGAGCCGAAAACTTCGATGACACCGGAAGCGTATGTAGGACATTCTTATGCGTTAGGTGAGACAGATGAGTTTATGGAACCGACGGCATTTGAAGAGTATGAAGGGATGCAAGAGGGTGATGCGGTTCTTACAATCAACTTCAGAAGTGATAGAATGCGTGAAATGGTAACTGCACTTGCATCGAATGAGTTTGGAGAGTTTGAGAGAACAGTAAATAATATCAACCTAGCTACAATAACAGAATATGATAAAAGTTTTACTTATCCGGTGCTGTTCAGAAAAGAATCGCCTAAAAATACTCTTGCTGAAGTAATTAGCAATAATAATCTTCGTCAATTACATACTGCTGAGACTGAAAAATATGCACACGTGACATTTTTCTTAAACGGTGGGATTGATGAGCCTTATGCAAATGAGACACGTGTCTTAATTCCTTCACCAAATGTAAAAACGTATGATATGAAACCAGAAATGAGTGCAGTAGAAGTTGGTGAAGCGGTACTTAAAGCGATGGATGAAGAGTATGACTTTATCGTTGTAAACTTTGCAAACGGCGATATGGTAGGACATACTGGAGATTTCGATGCTGCGAAGAAAGCTGTTGAAGCAGTTGATGCGGAGCTTGGAAAAATTTTAGAAAAAGCACATGAAAAAGAGTACGCGTTTGTTCTTACAAGTGACCATGGAAATTGTGAAGAGATGAAAGATGAGGATGGGAATATCCTTACTAACCATACGGTTGGAAAAGTTTGGTGTTTCGTAGATGCTCCAGGTGTTGAGAAAGTCGATGTAGGTGGATTAAATAATATCGCTCCGACAGTTTTAAAACTGATGGATGTAGAGATTCCTTCAGAAATGGATCACAGTTTAGTATAATTAATTTAAAAAGGGAAAATAAGAATGAAATTTAGTGGAAAAAATGTTTTAGTTACAGGTTCAAGTCGCGGTATCGGTGCTGAGGTGGCAAAAGTTTTAGCAACTTACGGGTTAAAAGTATGGGTTAACTACAGAAGCGGTGCAGAAGCAGCAGATAAGGTAAAAGCAGAGATCGAAGCTGAAGGCGGATCTGCGGCAGTAATCGGTTTTGACGTAAGTGACGAAGCAGCATTTACTGATGCAATTAAAACTATTATCGACAGTGACGGAGAACTTTCTTACTTAGTAAACAATGCAGGTATTACAAACGATAAACTTGCTCTTCGTATGAAAACAGAAGATTTCATGTCTGTAATCAATGCAAACTTAACATCTTGTTTCATCGGATGTCGTGAATTTTTCAAAGGGGCTAGAAAGAAAAAATTCGGTTCAGTTGTAAATATCGCTTCTATCGTAGGTGAAACTGGTAATGCTGGACAAACTAACTATTCTGCAAGTAAAGGTGGAGTAATTGCAATGACAAAATCATTTGCTTTAGAAGCTGCAACAAGCGGAATTAGATATAACACTGTTACTCCTGGTTTCATTGCAACAGAAATGACTGAAGTTTTAAGTGATGATGTTAAAGCAGAACTTTATGGAAAAATTCCAATGCAAAGAATGGGTGAGGCAAGAGAAATTGCGGATTCTGTGGCATTCTTACTATCTGATCACGCTTCGTATATCACGGGAGAAACGCTGAAAGTTAACGGCGGAATGAATATGGCATAAATCTTTATCTAAGATATTTATGATATAATTACGAGATTTTAAAACTTAAATATAGGAGCTATAATGGCACTTTTAGATGATATTAAAGAAGTAGTAGTTGAACAACTAAGCGTTAGCGCTGATGAAGTTAAAGAGGATGCGAAATTCGTTGAAGATTTAGGTGCTGATAGCCTTGACGTTGTTGAACTAGTAATGGCTCTTGAAGAGAAATTCGATATCGAAATTCCAGATGATGAAGCTGAGAAAATTCAAACTGTTGCTGATGTAGTTGCTTACATTGAAAGCAAAAACTAAGAAAAATTAGTTTTCTTTATAAAAGGGAAATCCCTTTTATAAAATTCAAAGAAGTGTTTTTACCAATTAACTTTGATAGTTAATTTATAAAAATATTTAATTTATATTACGGAGATATTTAATGAGAAGAGTGGTAGTAACTGGGTTAGGTATGATTAACTCTGTTGGAAACGATAAAGAGAGTGCTTTTAAAGCAATTTGTGATGGTGAGTGTGGAATCGACACTATTACGTTATTTGATCCAACAGAATTCTCTGTAAAAATTGCAGGAGAAGTAAAGAACTTTGATCCAGCAACTGTTATGCCGCCAAAAGAGGTTAAAAAAGCTGACAGATTTATCCACCTTGGTATTAAAGCAGCTCAAGAAGCAATGGAAGATGCAGCTTTTGGTGAAGATATTGATAAAACAAGATTTGGTATTTCTGCTGGTAGCGGTATCGGTGGTCTTCCATCAATCGAAAATAACTCTGTAATTTTAGAGACTCGTGGACCAAGAAGAATATCTCCATTCTTTATTCCGGGTGCGCTAGTAAATATGCTTGGTGGATTCATCTCAATTGAGCACGGAATTAAAGGTCCTAACTTGTCATCTGTAACTGCATGTGCAGCTGGAACGCACGCAGTAAGTGAAGCATGTAAAACTATTATGTGTAACGGTGCTGACAGAATGCTAGTTGTTTCTGCAGAATCTGCGGTAACTGGTGTTGGTATCGGTGGTTTCGCTGCTATGAAAGCACTTTCAACTAGAAATGATGATCCAAAACACGCTTCTCGTCCATTTGATGCAGGTCGTGACGGTTTCGTTATGGGTGAGGGTGCAGCAGCACTTGTACTAGAAGAATATGAAACTGCAGTAGCTCGTGGAGCTAAAATTTACGGTGAAATTATCGGTTTCGGTGAGAGTGGAGATGCAAACCACATCACTACTCCAAGTCTTGACGGTCCGGCACGCGCTATGAAAGCAGCATATGAAATGGCTGGTCGTCCGAAAGTTGATTATGTTAATGCTCACGGTACTTCTACGCCGATTAACGATAAAAACGAAACAGCAGCTGTAAAAGAGCTATTAGGTGAAAACTGTCCTCCAATGAGTTCGATCAAAGGACAAATCGGTCACTGTTTAGGTGCTGCTGGTGGTATTGAAGCTGTTACTTGTTTAATGGCGATGAGAGACGGTGTATTACCTCCGACAATCAACTATGAAACTCCTGATGAAAACTGTGATTTAGATTACGTTACTGAAGGTGCTAGAAAAGCTGAACTAAATGTAGTTATGTCAAACTCTTTTGGTTTCGGTGGAACAAACGGCGTTCTTATCTTTAAAAAGATATAAGCTGATAAGGAAATAATGTGGCTACATACTTAGACTTTGAACATAGAATTAAGTTCATTCAAGAAGATATAATCTCTGCACAAGTTCGTCATGACTATGCAGCTGTTGAAGATCTAAAAAACAAGCTTGAAAAAGAGGTTGAAGAGATCTATGGAAATCTTAGTGACTTTCAAAAGCTTCAATTAGCACGTCACTTAGATCGTCCATATGCATTAGATTACATCAATCTAATCGTTAGAGATAAGTATGAGATTCACGGAGACAGACATTTCCGTGATGATGCTGCAATCGTTTGTTATATGGGTTACATCGGTGATGAAAAAGTTATGGTCATCGGTGAACAAAAAGGGCGCGGTACAAAAAATAAATTAAAGCGTAACTTTGGTATGCCTCATCCGGAAGGGTACCGTAAAGCTTTACGTGCTGCAAAACTAGCAGAAAAATTTGGAATGCCTATTGTAATGCTAGTAGACACTCCGGGTGCATATCCTGGTATCGGTGCGGAAGAGAGAAACCAGTCTGAAGCTATTGCAAGAAACCTTTTAGAGTTTGCAGAGTTAAAGGTACCGACTATCTCTATCGTTATCGGTGAAGGTGGTTCTGGTGGAGCACTTGCTATTGGTGTTGCAGATAAATTTGCTATGATGAGATATTCTGTATTTAGTGTTATCTCACCAGAAGGGTGTTCAGCAATTTTATGGAATGATCCTAAAAAAGTAGAATCTGCAACAAATGCTATGAAAATTCTGGCATCAGATTTAAAAGATCTTGATTTAATCGATGATATTATCGATGAGCCATTAATTGGTGCTCACCGTGAGAAAGAAGCATCTGCTACTGCTATTGCTGATTATGTGTTAGCATCTCTTCAAGAGCTTAAATCTATGAGTGATGAAGCGAGAATGGAAGCAAGATATACAAAACTTGTAAAACCGGGAGCTTTTGCAGAGTAAGTTTTTACTCTGCCTCTTCTTTTTTAGCTAAAGGATCAAACTTTGGACGTTTGAGTCTGGAAGCCTCTTTTGAAAAATTTATCAAATCTTCAACAGTTTTAACATCTTCATTTAAATTTTCTAGCGATAATAAAAAAAGTCCATAAGTAGTGAGTACATCACTCATGGCTCTGTGATGTTGTGCATTTGGATTCAAATTGAGTGCATCGTTAAGATACGAAAGAGCATATCTATAAGAAACGACTGTTCTCTCCGCCAAAGCCAATGAACATAAAGAACGGTTTAACAGTGCAGGAAGACCTACTTTTTCCATGCTTTTAGATGTAAATAGATAATCAAATTTTACATCATGAGCTACAAAGATAGCATCGCCTAAAAATGTTTTGAACTTTTCAAGAACAGTGTTTAAGTCTGGAGCATCTTTTGTATCTTCTGCTTTTATACCTGTAATTTCCGTAATAGCAGGATTTATCTCTTTTGTATATACCAATGAGTCAAATCTATCGATAATTTTTTTATTTTGTACCTTAACAGCTGCTATCTCTATAATTTGATGTTTTTCAATTTTAGACCCGTTCGTTTCTATATCTACAATACAAAATTCAGCTTCTTCAACTGGAATAAAACGAGTATCAAAATAGTAATACCCTTAATGCTTGACAATATTTAAGCCTTGCAGTCTAAAAAGCTCTAAAGATGTATCTAGCTCTTCATTGAGCTGGTCTTTGAGGGTTTTTAGAGAGAGCCCTTTTTTTGATAGGCGTGAGATACTTTTGTCATCAAGGGGAAGATTATGCTTTAGCATTATTTATAAACTCTTGTACTTTTCTTGGATCTTTTTTGCCATGGCTAATCTCTACACCGCTACTTACATCTACACCGTAAAAACCGTATCGTTTTACTGAAGAAACATTAGTACGGTTTAAACCACCGGCTAGAATGATTTTAGAACAATCAACACCTTCAAACCATTCGATATTAATTCTTTTTCCTGCTCCGCCGTAAGCTTCACAATAGGCATCTACCAAGCGATACTCATCACTATACTTGAGAATATCCTCTTTTGTTTGTGCACGAATTACTTTAATATGGGGTATTTCCAAGGCATTACAATACTCGTCATCTACTTCAAAATGAAGCTGAGCTAGGGTTGCACCGGTTTCTTTACATATTTGATTAACTGTTTGAGGAGTTTCATTTACAAAAAGGGCAACTTTTTCAACAAAGGGTGGAAGTTGTTTTATGATCTCTTTTGCATGTTCAGGGGTAATATAACGGGGAGATTTTTCATAAAATACAAAGCCAAGAGCATCAGCTCCTGCATGAATGGCTGTCATTGCATCTTCATACGATGTTATACCACAGATCTTTGTACGTAATGTCATGATTTATACTTGTAAACTTTTTATAGCTTTAGCGCGATCTTCTTGTTTAAAGACATAACTTCCTGCAACAACAACATCTACACCCGCTTCTTTTAAAGCATGAACGTTTTGATCGCTTACGCCGCCGTCTACTTCTATTAGACAATTTGGATTGATGCGATCACGAAGTTCTTTTAATCTTTTTGCTTTAGGAATAACCGTTTCTATGAAGCTTTGTCCACCAAATCCAGGATTTACACTCATTAATAAAACCATATCAAGATCTTGAAGTAAAAATTCGATCGATTCTGGGGGCGTATGTGGATTTAATACGATTGCAGGTTTGATTCCGTAACTTTTTATTTTTTGAATAAGCCTATGAGGATGTTTCTCCTCTTCTATATGAAAAGAGATATATTCAGGTTTTAGAGGAGCAAAAAGCTCAACAAAAAAAGTATTGTTTTCAACCATTAGGTGAATATCAAGTGGTTTTGTTGCAGCTTTGGCAACAGAACTGACAACTACAGGGCCAATTGTTAGATTTGGAACGAAGTGACCATCCATAACATCTACATGAACTAAATCACACCCACCGTTACAGATCTCTTCTACATCACGAGCCAGATTTCCAAAATCGGCAGATAAAATACTAGGAGCTACCTTCATCATAATTACTATCCAATATTAATAAATTATGAAATTATAGATGATT
>JBFEUD010000054.1:0-10123 GCA_041547625.1 Sulfurimonas sp. | reverse complement strand
GGTGTTTTTATCGAGTTTGATTTTTGCTAAATCTCTGATTACTTTAATTTTCTCTTTTTCTGCTTTATAGATATCGCAATCTATCTCTACAAGTGTTTGACCTTTTCTAAAGTAATCTCCATTACTTTTAGGTAAAGATTTTATCTTTCCACCTATCTCACTTGAGAGGACTGTTCTGTCTGTAGCTTCTATGAGCGCTCTTGCTTGAGGCACCTCTTTTGCGAGTAAAGCTGTTGTCAGTAAAAGAAAAAAAAGTTTTGTTTTCATGTCATCAATCTACCTTATGATTAGATTATAGGATCAAGTAAATCAGAAAATATATATCCATCTGGTGTTTTATACCAAGTTTTACCAGCTTCTTTTACAATTTCCAGTATCTCTACTTCACTCCCTTGCATTACAATCTTTACAACTTCAGAGTTTATATTACTTCCTTCTCTCACATTCGCATCCTCTTTTACGTATGCATATTTTTTTATTTCTGGAGCAACTACAGGTTCTTCTTGAACTTCTCTCTCTTCTTGAGGCTCTTTTACTTCTGATACTTCTATCTCTTTCTCTTTTGCAAGTTCAAGCTTTGCTGTAACAATAGGTTCAGGTTTTCCTTCAAGATCAAGCTTCTTTTCTACAAGCAGTTCTGGATTCACTTCTTTAAAGAAGGTATCATTCCCAACAGAAGAGATTACTTTTCCATACGCATTTTGCACTCTTGCATATGAAGATGAGAGTCTTAGGTTTGCTATTAGGAAGTTAAGTGTCTCTTTAATGAGAGAGAGTTTTCCATTGACATCAAGTGTATTTTCATTCTCTATGATGATGAATATATCTTTGGCAATAGAGTAATAATCTTCAGATAGTTGGTACGCTTTTTTTGCCTGATAAAAATCTAAAAGTGAAAGGTGAACTTGTGAGATTACAGCCATAGAGAGTGCTAACTTTTGTTGTTTCGCTAACTCTACTTGGGTTTGTGCGAGTTTTTTATTTAAGTTTCCGTTGAACACATTGAGGAGGTTCCACGAAACATTTGCTCCATAACTCATCCAATTGTTGTTGAGCGCATATTGATTACTATCATACGAATAGCCTGCATTGAGGTTGATTCCTGGAAGCATTTTCAACATTGCAGCTTTTACTTCAGCTTCAGATATTTTTTGTTGGTATCGTGTTTCTTGTAGTTCTGGTCTGTGCTCTAAAGCGAGTCTTTCTAACTCATCTATTGGGATAGTAATATTTGGTAGTTGGTATCTCTCTTGTATCTTCTCAGCAAGTTCAAATGATGTTCCTGGCTTCAGTCCCATCAATCGTGCAAGTTCAGTTTTTGATTTAATGAGATTCTCTTCTAAAGTATTTAAAGATCTGATAACTTCGAGTAACTCTCTTTGGTATGTCAAGCCTTTCATCGGTGTGTCTAACTTGAGTTTAGCAATATTTTTAGAATCTTCAAATGCTTGTTTCGTTTTTTCCATAACTGGAGTGATTCGCTGTAACAACTCATCAGCACTTACTGCTCTATAATAAGCATTTCTTACCTCTTGCTTGATGTTATGAATCGACTTTCTCTCTTTCTCTTTTGCGATCAAAAATCTGTTTGCCTGTTGCCCTGCTCTAACATACGAGAGACCAAAATCTAAAACATTCCAAGAGAATGCCACACCGGCATTTGTACTCTCTTTGTCTTGAGAAACTGAGTATGATGGACTAGCACCCAATGGTTCTGGTTCACCATTTACAAAGGAGGTACTTGCACTTGCTGCATAGTTATCTCTCGCTGAGTAGCCACCCTTTGCTGTAAGACTTGGAAGTGCTTCGTATGCTACGATATCTATCTTTTGATGTGCGAGCGCACTACTTAGGATATCTAACTTTTTACTCAGGTTATTTGCAATAGCGCGCTCTATTGCTTCATCAAGAGTGATTGGCTTAAGAACAGGTAGTGAGAGTTTATTTAACTCATCTAAACTTTTTTGTACATCACTTTTCACCTCACTTGATAGTATTGCTTGTGGTTTTACACTACATCCAACAAACAAGACCCCTGCCACCACTGAATAACCTACCAATATCAAACTTGTCGCTACTGTAGAAGATAAAATTTTATGTTTCATTTGTACTGTCTCCTCACTACTATTGATTCATTGTATAACTCTCTCCTTACTACTATTGATTCATTGTATAACTCTAAAGCTTTGAAATAATTTAAATTAGGTAACTTGAGTACTTCTTTGATATCCAACAAGAGTTAAGTAAACCAAATGGCATAATTATATGTTATCATATATGATAAAAAGTTAGAGAATATATATGAGAAATGACAAAAATGCCCATACTTTAACCAAACAGTTTATGACTGTTATTATTATTTTTATTTGTATATCGATTGTAATGTTTGGATTGTTCTATATCAGTTCATACCTTACAAATGCAGCACGGGCTTATGTTCAGGGGGAAGGTTTATGGGCAAAAGGTCAAAAACGTGGAATCTATTATCTTAGCAACTTTACCTATACCAAAGATCCTGCAGATTGGGAAGAGTACAAAATAGCAATCCAACAATCTGTCTACAGTGCAAAAACAGCACGCCGTTCTATACTAAATACGGATCCAGTAGATTATAAAACAGGGGAAAAAGCATTAATAATACTTGGGATAGATCCAAATGATACTCATAGTATGCTTGTTATGCTTCGATATTTTCACACATTTCCCTATATAAAAGATGCAATTACAATCTGGAAAGAGGCTGAAAAAAACATTACGGAACTTGAAGTTCTAGCAGAACAGTTCAAAGATGCTGCACAACAAAATAGTACAACTCAAAATCTTGCTGCACTGAGAAAAGAACTTAGAGAAATAGATCGACAGCTCACGCTCAAAGAAGCTCAATTCTCTTTAACACTTGGTCAAGCTGCCCGATGGCTTCAGAACCTTCTTGTTATCTCCTCAACAGTCACACTAATCCTTTCTATAACCATTGGTATTTATATCAGTCGGAGAATTGTTCGAGGAATAAATCGTTCTATAGACAATGAACACGATCTCCTTAAAAAATCAGCAGAAATGGAACGCAAAGCTAAAAGTTCTCTAGCTGAATCAAATAGGAAACTTGCTATCGAACGAAAAAAGTTCGAATCTTTGATAGAAGATATTGGAGAACGTTATGTTGTATACAGTCATACCCTTGAAGGTTACCTATTGTATGTAAGTGCTGGTATAGAAACTGTATTTGGACTAACAAAAGAAGAGATTATAGGTTCTCCATGGCAAGAATGCATTGAATGGACAAATGATTCAGTTCAAGCAGGTAAAAAAACCATTACTTACCTCATGAATCATAAAAACGAATCAAGGCAAACGGAACTCTCTTTTTTGCATCCTGATGGTGAAGAGCGATTTGTAATAGTTACTTCCCATATTGGCAATCAAGAAGGTACTATTACTATCGACGGTATTGTTGAAAATATCACTGAAAATAAAAAAATAGAAAAGAGACTCAGAAACAAAAAAAATGAGTTGGAAATTATATTTAACACTTCTTTACATGGTATTGCAGTTATGACGCTTGATACGAAACACATTCAAGTAAATGAACAATATTGTAAACTATTTGGCTACCCATGCAATGAGCTACTTCAACTCAGTTGTTACGATCTTACAGATTCCGAAGCTCTGAGCAAAGCAAAAAAAATCTTTGAACAAGTTTTACTTGATGGTGCTATTGAAGACTATGAACGACTTTGCAACATTAAAAATGGTGAAAAGCGATGGATCAAGTCCTCTATTAATTTGATGCCTGACAGAGAACATTTTCTTATGGTCTCAGAGGATGTGACAGAGGGACACCAACTTTTACAACATATTCAAGAACAAAGTATCACTGATGAACTAACTCAATTACATAATCGAAAAGCTTTGAATAAACAATTAAAATATATGATTGACCAGTATCATCAACATGGAATCACTTTTTCGATGTTGATGCTGGATATTGATTTTTTCAAATCTATCAACGATACTTATGGACATCAGATGGGTGATGATGTATTAGTTGCTTTAAGTAAAGAGATGATGGCTACTGTAAGAAAAACGGACTACGTATATAGGTTTGGTGGAGAGGAGTTTGTCATTTTATTAACTGGTGCTACACTGAACGATGCAGCAGTTTTTGCCGAAAAATTAAGAGCTTTGGTAAAGAAGAACATTCAGTGCATCGAAAATAAAGAGATAACTATCAGTATCGGTGTTTCCGAATTTAGAAAAACAGACACTAAGGACTCATTCTTTAAACGAGCCGATGAAAACCTTTACCGTGCTAAAGAAAGTGGAAGAAACAAAGTTATAATTGATACTTAAATTTCAAACTTTTTCAATTAATTCAAAACCATTTTCACAGCCTCTTAAATACCCAGAACCAAAAAGATTATAGTGATTAAGATAGTGATATAAATTATAGACAACTTTCTTTATTTGATAAGCTTTACTCTTTGGGTATTCTTTCTCATAACTTTCATGAAAATATGATGAGAATCCTCCAAACATCTCACTCATTGCTATGTCCACCTCCCTATCAGCAAAATACACAGCAGGATCGATAAGCCACACTTTCTCTGCACCATACAGTACATTTCCACTCCAAAGATCACCATGAACAAGACTTGGATGAACTGTATGTTCATTAAGAAAATCTTGCAATTTGTTTTTATTATTCTGTAAAACTGATGAAAAACTCTTTTGAACATCTGAATTTTTAATAAGTGAAATTTGGTACGTAAGTCTAAATTCTATAAAAAAACTCCCCCACTCTTTTAAAAATGCATTTTTTTGAGGATTCGGTCCAATATAGTTATCTTTATCGTAACCATAATATTTATAATGCTTCTGATGCATAAGTGCAAGACCTTTGCCAAGTCTCATAAAATACTCTTTAGTTGGCTGAACTTCATTTATATATTGTACATGTAGTTCATTGTCGCTCACCAAGCTAAAATCGGGGATAGAAATATAGATATTATCTTGCAATGCTTTTTGTAAGATTATTAACCCGTCTGCCTCTTTTAATAAAGCATCTTTAACCGAGAGGTTATGTTTAATAAACATTTTTTGCATGTTATTTTATTTTTTTCATAGCTCTGTTGATTATTTTTTTGAGTTCCTCTCCGTCTATCACCTCTTTTTTGATGAGTTGTTTTGCAACCGCTTCAATCGCCGGCCATAAACGTTTTACCTCTCTTTGCGTTTTATGTTTCGCTTCTTCAATCCAAGCTATCATCCGCTCTTCTATCCGTCTTGAGAAAAGTTTTCTATCATAGACTGATTCAACACCGCTTACATTGAGATACCCAATCTCATCATCCATTCCAAAAAGTGCTACTGCGGCATATACCTGCATGCTTGCAACTTCTAGATCATTAATTGCTCCAGTCTCCATCCCTTCTTCTCCAAACTTTTCCATTTTTGCTATACGCCCTGCTAAAAGGACACAAACATCATTAAAAAGTTCCTCTTTTGAAGTTGCATCGATATAGTCGTCATTATGATACGAAACAAATCCTAAAGTCTCACTTCTTGGTGCAACTGTTACCTGTTCTATTTTAATATCAGGTAATAAAAAGTAAGAAAGTACTGCATGGCCAGCTTCATGATATGCCGTTTTTGCCATAGACTTCTCAATATCTCGCATTTGTTTATTCTCAAGTTTAGTTCCATATTTTATAATATTAATTTGTTCTAGAAGGATCTCTTCCGTCAACTCTTTTAAGCCTTTTCTTGCAGCCTCTAGAGCAGCTTCTTGCCCTATGCGTTGCAGTTCGTTTCCACCAAGACCTGAGATATAACGAACAACTTTTTCTACATCTATTTTTTTATCATGCGGTTTTTTCAGAACCTCTTCAATAAAAAAACGTCTTGCTTCCATATCAAGTTTTGGTACTTCAATGCGTATATCAATACGTCCGGCCTTACTAAGTTCTTCTGGAATATTTTCAACACTACTGAGAGTCGCTATAGTAAAAACGGGTGATTCAAAGCTTCCATTTAAAAGATCCAGTTCCTCTTCGATAGGATTCGTACCCATAAGTGAAATCACACCGTTAATAACTCCAGGTGTATCTATATCTTCTAAAAGAACAATTGCAGGAGCTGCAGCAAAAGCCTGTGCATATGCTTTATGAATCTTAGTTGAATCAAAAAGTTCTGCCCCGCTTAAAACAACATAGGGCATATCACTTTCATTAGCAAATGCGCGCGCTAAGAGCTTTTTTCCCATACCGTGCGGACCATATAAAAACATCCCCTTTGGCGGTGTCATATCGAACTGTTTTAGACGTTCGGGTTCTTTTAAAAGGGCAAGAACCTCTTGAAGTTCATCTTTCACCCTCTGTTGTCCTGCAACATCGGAAAATTTTATGTCTGAAACATGTAAAGCGTCCGGAGTTAAAATAGAGAGTTTTTCTTTTGCATAAAAAGCATTTTTGATTTTACATGTAACACTTCTGTTTTCTTTGATAATCTCCCAATCCAAAGTGATACGCATATGCTGTTGCGAGATTTTTTTAATAAAAAGGTGCTGCTCTTGAAGCACATTATTGACAAATTCTATAGCCTCATCCAATACATCAAAATGGATCTGTTCAAGTTCAGGCGTTTTTTTCAATGCTTCATAAACTTGTGTAAATATAAGCTCTGGAATTTTTTTAATTATATGCCTAGCATTTATATAGGGTGAAAGTGAAAGTGTTAGTAATGATGCAAATTTATCAAAATTTGAATATTCGATCTCTAATTTTGAATCTTTTGCAAAGTGATGAGACATCTCATGTATTGTTCTTGCAGCAATTTTAATAAGTGCTGACAATGAAAGTCTATTAAACGGAATAACAGTATGTTCATTTAAAAGTGAAAGCAGCTTTTTATCAAATGCTTCCTCTTTCATACCATTAACCATTACATACTCTTGTGCGAGCTTCTCCATAAGATATGTATGTGCTTGAAGCGGATCTGATTTTAAAAGCTCTTTAAAATCCTGTCTTTGTACAATCGATCCAAGCTTTGTAGTGGTCATAATTACAATCACTTTGGAAAAATCCACTTCATTCTTTTCATTGTCGCCAAAAAGTGAATATAGAGCTAACTGTGTTTGAAAATCCCCTTTTTCAATATCTTCAAAAACCAGTATTGACTTTGGATTCTCTTTAACAAATTCTATTACTTCTGTAGAGATAGATGGCAAAGAAAACTGTTCCATTCCCATAGAGACATTACCGCTATATTGCTCCATATTGAATGTTTTGATCTGCTCAAGTTCTGCGTCTGATTGTAAAAGTGTTTGAGCCAGATAATGTTTTCCACTATTGGCTAGCCCTATAAAGGTAAAGAGCGCCCTCACCTTTTTTGTAGACTTTAGCAAACTGGACTGCAGTAAACTTTTCGTCAGCAGAGTTACTGCTTCTTGTTGATCAAAAACTTTTTCGTTTAATAACTCTTCACTTGAATTGTCATAGCTTGAATTTTGCATTTTTCACCTTACTTTGTTATAAGCTTTGCACTACTTGTTTAAAGTATATCAAAAACTAACTCTCATTTTATAACTAATTAATTATAATATCTACTAATATGCAAAAGATTATCAAAAAATTTCGTTTATTGGATACACCCGTAGCAAATGCTTCATACAATATGGCTGTAGATGAAGTACTACTTCAAAGTTCTATAGATAGTTGTATGCCTATTTTAAGAATCTATGAATGGGAAAACGCACTCAGTTTTGGACGATTTAGTAATATCCAAGATACTATTAATTTAAAAACTCTAGAGAAAAAACAGCTCTCTTATGCTCGACGCTTAACAGGCGGTGGTGTACTTGTTCATGGAGGTGATATATCTTACTCGCTAACTATGCCACAAACTGTACTTAATAATTTAAATGTACAAGAGAGTTATAGATATCTGTGCAGTTTTTTGATCAATTTTTATAAAAAACTGGGACTTGAACCAAAATTTGCACAAGATAAAAATCTACATATCTCAAAATCCAATATCTGCACCGCCTCAAACGAACCATACGATATCACGATCAATGCCAAAAAGATAGGTGGAAATGCACAAAGGTACAGTAAGAAAACTATTTTTCAACACGGTTCAATTCCACTTACAATAAATACAAATCTTTTTGAAAATATATTTTTAGAAGATGCCAATTTGAAAAATATAAATACATTAGAAAAGCTTGGTATATCTTCAAGTAAAGATCAATTAAAAAAACTAATGATAAACTCATTTAAAGAAAGTTTTGATGTAGAGCTTATAGAAAGTACTTTAACTCAACAAGAGCTGAATAATCTAGATAAGCTTCAAAAAACAAAGTATGATACGTATAGTTGGAATATAGATGCAGTACACATTTAAAAGAAAGCCCGAATGGCTTAGAAAAAAGATCAATCCAAGTATAAACAAAGAGCTTGAATCGCTCTTGGAGCAACATCATATAAGTACAGTGTGTCAAGAAGCAATGTGTCCAAATATTAGTGAATGTTTTTCAAAAAAACAGGCTACTTTTTTAATTATGGGTACGGAGTGTACCAGGCGATGTACCTTCTGTGCAGTTGATAAAGGTCATCCAAAACCGCTAGATATCAATGAGCCTCAAAATATAGCGAAAGCGGTAAAAATCATGGGCTTGAAACATGTGGTAATTACAAGTCCTACCCGTGATGATCTTAATGACGGAGGAGCTGAACACTTCTGCAAAACGGTACAGGCTATAAAAGAGATGGATAATTCTATTGTCATTGAAATTCTCATCCCAGACCTACAAGAGGATAAAGATGCCATTAAAAAGATTGCAAACAGCGGTGCAGATATAGTCGCTCATAATCTTGAAACAATTCCAAGACTTTACCATATACGAAAAGGAGCTTCATATAAACGTTCACTCAATGTTCTTAAACTGTTAAAAGAGTATAACTCCAAAATAGCTACAAAAAGCGGGATTATGGTAGGTCTCGGTGAAAAACGAGATGAGGTCTTAGAACTAATGCAGCACCTCTTAGATGTAGGATGCGAATACTTCAGCATCGGACAGTATCTTCAACCAAGCCAAAAACATGAAAATATAGTAGAATATGTAGAACCAAGTGAGTTTGAAACACTCAAAATAATAGGGCTTGATATGGGATTTAGATATATACAAAGCTCTCCATATACGAGAAGCAGTTATATGGCACATGAATATCTGGAGCATCAAAATGGATAGATATGAGGTAGTAATAATCGGAGCGGGTCCAGGAGGTTATCAAGCAGCATTAGAGCTTGGCAAAGTGGGTAAAAAAGTTTTACTCATTGACAAGGAAAAAGAAAAAATCGGCGGAACCTGCTTAAATGTCGGATGTATTCCTACGAAAAACTACCTTCATAATGCCGAGTTTATCTCTAAAATAGAACACTTTATAGACTCTGGTGTAAATCTTCAGTATGAAGGACTTAATCTTAAACGCTTGCAGGAAAAAACTACCGCACTCATAGACGAAATTAGAAGCGGTGTTGTATGGATGCTGGATCAAAACAGTGTTAATCTGCTTTACGGAGAAGCAACGTTTCTCGATCAACAAACCATCAAAGTGAACAATACAACAATAGAATTTGATAAGTGTATCATTGCAACTGGGTCAATACCTAGGGAACTTGAGCTTTTACCTTTTGATGGCAAGCAAATCATATCTAGCAACGATATATTTACCCTCGAATCACTTCCAAAATCGATCACCATAGTTGGCAGCGGTGCAATAGGATGTGAAGCGGCATCTTTTTTTAATGCTTTTGGGGTAAAGGTTACACTTCTAAGCAGAGGCGAAATGATACTTTCAAAAGAGGATATCGATGTTGCCAAGGCTCTTAAACGCGTATTTAAAAGAAGTGGTATAGAGCTTATCGATTCAGCTTCGATCAAAAGTGTCAACAAGTCCACTGAAGGTATGGAACTAACGATCGAATCAGAAAATGGAGAACAACTGCTAAAAAGCGATCTTGTTTTAAGTGTTTCGGGACGTATCCCAAATACTGCTGGATTAAAATTAGAAAATGCAGGAGTTCAACTTGATGCAAAAGGTTTTGTAGAGATAGATGACTCATT
>JBFEUD010000053.1:0-10179 GCA_041547625.1 Sulfurimonas sp. | reverse complement strand
GTTCAGCACCTTGTTCTTTACATGCTTTTGCAATTCCGTATGCGATAGATTTGTTATTTGCAAGACCTACGATAAGACCTTTTTTCCCTTTCATTACCATTGAAACATTTCTCCTTATTTTATTTTTCCAATTCTTCTGCAAAAGTTGCCATTTGACAAAAATCTTCTACATTTAATGCTGCACTTCCTACAAGTACACCATCTACATTTTGTAATGCCATAATCTCTTTGGCATTATTCACTTTTACACTACCACCATATAAAAGAGGTGCTTTGGATTTCTTCTTTAACTCTCTATGAATAGCTAATATATCTTCATTTGTCGGAGTAAGTCCTGTACCGATTGCCCAAACAGGTTCATATGCGATAATCAGGTTCTCATACTTAGTATCGATCCCTTTATATTGAGCATCAATATATTCCATCATCACATCAACACCCGCTTCACGTTTTTCTAAAGGTTCACCGACACAATACACGATAGTAAAACCTAGTTCTTTAAAATAGTTAAACTTCTCAGCTATACTCTCCTGTGATTCACCTAAAATATGACGACGTTCACTATGCCCTATAAGAATAGTTTTAATTCCAAATTCGTTTAAATGATCGAGTCCTATTTCACCCGTAAACGCACCGTTTTGTACAGGATATGCATTTTGAGCACCTATTACGACTTTTGTTTCAAAGCTATCAAGAGAAGATGTAGCAGGAAAAACAAATATATCTTGAGTTTTAGAATCTGTTGTAATAAAAGCCTCTAATTTTTCAATATACTCTTTTGTTTCTTTTCTTGTTAAATTTGTTTTTAAATTTGCTGCTACTATCATTACACCCTTTCTTAATCTACTAAAAGAACTTCAACACCTGGTAAAACTTTACCCTCTAGTAACTCTAAAGACGCACCGCCTCCCGTTGATATAAAAGTAATCTCATCATCAACTTTGACACGTTGTACAAGGTCTGCAGTATCTCCGCCGCCTACAACAGTAGTTGCATAACTGTCTGCTACAAAGTTAGCTATTTTAGAACTTCCACGTGCAAATCTTTCCATCTCGTAAACACCCATTGGTCCATTCCAAAGAATTGTTTGAACGTCATTTAAGCCTTCACGGTACAATCTCACAGTGGCTGGTCCAATATCAAGTCCCATCCATTCACTTGGAATCTCTTGAGCAGTTACAATTTTAATAACCGAATCTTCAGCAAACTTCTCTGCAGCAATAACATCAACAGGAAGATAAAACTTCACGCCAAGCTCTTTGGCTTTATCCATGATTTTTTGTGCTTCTTCAAGAAGATCATCTTCCACTAGCGATGCTCCAATGTCATATCCTAGTTGTTTTAAGAAAGTAAATGCCATTCCTCCACCGATGAAGAGCTTATCTACTTTTGGTAGAAGGTTTACAAGTGCTTCTAATTTACCCGATACTTTTGAACCACCTACAATAGCAGCAAACGGACGTACTGGATTTTCAATCAATTTTCCGAAAAAGTTAATCTCTTTTTCAAGCAAGAAACCTGCCGCTTTATGTTCATTGTCAAAGTATTTTGTAATACCATGAACAGAAGCATGAGCACGGTGAGACACACCAAATGCATCATTGATGTAGAATTCTGCCATAGATGCTAGTTTTTTTGACAGCTCTTCATCATTTTTTGTTTCACCTGGCTCAAAACGTAAATTTTCTAAAAGCATCACTTCGTGACGCGGTAGTTCTTCTGCCATTTTCAGTGTATCTTCACCAACAACACTAGGTGCTAAAGAAACGTGACGCTTTAATAATTGTTGTAATCTTCTAGCAACCGGTGCCAATGAATATTTTTCCTCAAATTCACCTTTTGGACGCCCGAAGTGTGAAGCTAAAATAACTGCACAATCCTCATCTAAACAATAGTTGATTGTTGCAACAGCTGAACGGATGCGTCTGTCATCAGTGATATTTCCAAATTCATCCATCGGAACATTGAAGTCACATCTGATAAAAACTTTTTTATCTTTAATCGGTAAATTTTTTAAATGCAATAACTCCATTAATACCCTTATTTAGAAATATGTACAGCCATATCTATAAGTCTCATAGAGTAACCCCATTCATTATCATACCAAGCCATAACTTTTACCATATTTCCACCGATAACTTGAGTTAAGTCTTCAGCAACGATTGAACTGTATTCACAGCCCACGAAATCTTGAGAAACTCTCATATCTTTGTCAACTAAAATTAGACCTTTGTGACTTCCAGCTGCCGCTTCATTAAATACTCTGTTTACTTCCTCTTTTGTCGTCTCTTTTCTTACAACTACGTTTAAGTCAACCATAGAAACATCTGGTGTAGGTACACGCACAGATTGACCGTGAAGTTTACCTTCAAGTTGTGGAAGTACTAAAGAGATAGCTTTTGCTGCACCAGTTGTTGTAGGGATCATATTTACAGCACCTGCACGAGCACGACGCTTGTCTTTAGAGTGCTTAACATCTAAGATGTTTTGATCATTTGTATATGAGTGGATTGTAGTCATAAGACCTTTCTCAATTCCAAAAGCATCATCTAAAACACGAGCTACAGGCCCTAAACAGTTTGTAGTACAAGAAGCGTTAGATACAATTTTTTGTCCATCATATTTCTCTTCATTTACACCCATTACAAACGTTGGAGTATTTTTATCTTTTGCAGGAGCTGAGAAAAGAACTTTTTCTACACCGTTATCAATATGAACTTGTGCACTCTCTTGAGTTAAGAAAACACCTGTACACTCTAAAACCATATCTGCACCACAATCAGCAAATTTTAGATTTTTTGGATCTCTATCAGAAAAAACTCTGATTTTTTGTCCATCTATACTAATGTTCTCTTCATCAATTTGCTCAACTTCACTTTTAAATGTTCCATGAACTGAATCGTTTTTTAGAAGATATAACATCATATCCATGCTTGCCATATCATTAATTGCAACAACCTCTACATCGTCTCTAGTAGCCGCAATTCTAGCAACACAACGACCGATTCTACCAAATCCATTAATTGCTATTTTAAGTGCCATTTTATATCCTATAAAAATTAAATTCTGTTATTTTATCCAAATTTAGTTATAATTCTAATTAAATGAAAAATATTGCACTTTTTGGCGGCTCTTTTGATCCTCCTCATATAGGTCATATCAAAATTGTCGAGGCTTTAAGAAATTTAGATTTTATAGATAAAGTCGTCATAATGCCAACATACCTCAATCCATTCAAGTCAGAGTTTATCGCTGATGCTCAGATAAGACTTAAATGGTTAAAAGATATATTTCAAGATTTTCAAGAGATAGAAGTAAGTTCTTTTGAAGTGGAGCAACAAAGAAAAGTTCCTACCATAGATACGGTTAAATATCTTCAACAATTTTATGCAGATATTTATGTAGTAATTGGTGCAGACAACTTGGCTTCTTTAGAGAAATGGTATAAATATGACGAGCTTGCAGAACTGGTAAAATTTATAATTGTAACAAGAGAAGAGATCGAAATAGCAGATAAGTATTTACAACTAAACGTAAATATTCCTGTATCATCGACACAATTAAGAAAAAATTGTGAGAGAAAATTTCTTCCTCCAAAAATTGCAAATGAGATACAAAAACACTATAAGGAATATAATGACAAATAGAATAGAAAAAATCACTTCTATACTTGACACAAACAAAGCAGAATCAATTGAAGTTTTTGATTTACGTGGTAAAGATTATTTTGTTGACTATGCAATCATTGCGTCATCACTTGGTCAAAAACATACGATTGCACTTTTAGATCATCTTAAAAAAGGTCTGAAGCCGGATGAACATTTTAATAATGTTGATGAAAGTGGAGACTGGATCGTGGTAGATTTAGGTGATATTCTTATTCATATTATGACACCGGAATATCGTGTTAAATATGATATGGAAAGTTTTTTAGCAGAACTTTCACACGCTAATGATGAGTAATATTCTCATCTAGCGTTTCCCCTGCCTCTTCTTTCTCTTTTTCATCTTCCAACTTATCTAAGATACTTTTATAGTTATAAATAGACTCGACATATTTTACAGGCTCACTCCCTCGTGCATATCCAAACTTGAGTGATTTATAATATTTTTTTTGCGACAATAAAGGTAGGACAATTTTCAAATCACTCCATATATACTGATTGAGCCCAAGTTTTTTTGCCAGCTTCATGGCATCTTGAATGTGCCCTCCACCCACATTATATGCAGCAAGAGCAAACTTGAGTCTATCCTCGCCTTCTACTCCTTCATGGACATTTTTCATCATCTGTTTAAGATGTCTCGTTCCCCCCACAATACTTTGCTTAGGATCGAGTCTATTCTTTACTCCCAGTAATCTTGCAGTATGACGTGTTAACATCATCATCCCTCTCACTCCGGTAAAGCTTCTTGCTTTTGGATTCCAATGCGATTCCTGGTAAGAAACAGCAGCTAAAAGTGTCCAAGGGATACCAAATTTTGTTGCTGCACTTTTAAAATGTTTTTCGTACTTTGGAAGACGTGATTTAATCCTTTTATAAAACATCTTTGTATTATAGTAGTCAAAAAAGAGTACGTAAGAATAATAATGGTCTTTAAGTTGCGTCATTTTACCTGTTTGCACAAAACTATTAAGCCAGCTGTACATATCTGCTTCTAGTTTTGTAGAATTTGGCGGTAATATCCAAGCGAGCTGCTCACGCCCGCTTACGGAAAACGCCATAGCAATATCAGGAAAATATTTTAAATTAATGGAGTAAATATTAGAATCAGCTATTGTACAATCTATCTGGTGATTTGAAACCATCTCAAGCAGTTCCTCTGTCGAATACTCAGACGTTACACTGACATTAATATCAAATCCGTCGCTTATAAGTGACTCTACTGTTTCATAATAACTTGTATTTTCTCCAACAACAATTTCTAAACCTTCCAAATCCTCTACATCACGCGGAAATTTTGAACTGCCTAGCATTCCCCTGTGACACACAACCTGTTCTTGCACTTCAAAATAAGATGGTCCGAAGTTATACAACTCTTCTCTTCGTGGTGTTTTTGTCAGCGAGGCAGAAACTATATCTATCCCCTCTTTCCCAACATATTCCAGTGCTTCCTTTACGGTATGAGCAGCAGTAATATTTAACTCCACGCCTAAATTGTTAGCATAAGCAGCTAAAAGATCATATTCAAAACCGCTTGGACCGTCAGGCCCTATATAATAAGTAGAGGGAGCATTTAAGAGTACAACGTTTAAAGTTTGTCTCTCTCGAATTTTCTCAAAAAGAGACTTTTTTTCTATTCTGTTACCTGGTGCGTATGCTGAATGACTTAGCCATCCAAAAATAAAGAAAGAGAGAGATAAGAGGAAAAATAAACCAAGGCACAGATATCTATTCATTACAATAGTTTACATATTTAAACTTATGCAAATATAAAACGATTAATCCCCTCTTCATACTCGTGAGCAAGAACTTTTCCATGTACTTTTAAGATAGAATCAACAAGGTATAAACCGAGTCCAAAACTATTTTTTGAAGGATTCTCTTTCGTAAATGGTTCTATATAAAACTGTAAAGGATGCTTCAAACACTCCCCTTTGCTTTCAAAACAAAGTTCATATCTGTCATTAATAACTATTTTTATATATCCGTCATCAGAATATTTAATACCGTTATCGATCATATTCTTGATAGCAGTTGTATAGAGACGATAGTTTACTTTTACTTTTACATCTGCTTGAATCATTACACCAACTCTTTCTCTGTCAACCATTGCCATATCTATTGCACCGTCAATAATATCAACCAAACGATACTCTTTAAATTCTGTTGCATCACCGAGACTCGTTACCTCTTCAATCATAGCAAATTCTTCTACTAAAGTTTCCAATCTTGTAAAAATTGACGTAAAACGGTCACGTTGCTTTTGCTCTTGCAACATCTGCGTAGCTATCGTTCCTTTTGCAATAGGAGTTTTGAGTTCATGCATAAGATTTCTTAAAAAAAGCGTACGCGACTCTAAAATAGTATTGATTTTCTCTTTAGTGTTTTCCAGCTCATTTGCAATAGAACCAATCTCATCGATATTTTTTGTTTTAAATGAGATATTCATATCCCCATTTCCATATAAGGCAATCTTTTTTCTCAGTCTGATTAAAGGACGAAGTTTTTGTAATACCAGTACAAATGAAAATGCAATAATAAGGAATACCATACTATACGAATAGAGTATGTTGATATAACTGTATGGCTTTAATACCTCGTCTTTTATTAATACTTCCGAATCCGGTCCGGCAATATGAAAATAGATATTCTTTTTATACTCAAGCATCGTCGCTTCAAGATTGGTCACCGTATTTTTTGTAAAAAGTCCCTGTTTATTGATCATTAAAGAGGTATCGTAGCTCTTAAAGCCCTCTTTTTTTAAAAACATTGCTTTCTCTAAAAGCTCTTTTTTCTCATCTTTACTTTGAATGATAAAAAGTTCATAAACTGCCAAGTTTGCTTCAAGCATGATCTCCGATGAACTTCTCTGCATATGTTCGCGATAGATCTGAGCAATAACAGAATATTTTGTGAAGATATGATTAATATATTGTTGTTTATTAAGTTTATAAAACTCCCAAAAAATTGCACTGATGCTGACTAGTGCTACACTCAGTGCAAAAAGTACCGTTATGAGTACTGCATTTTTCTTTATCATTTGAGTAGTTTATATCCTACGCCACGGACAGATTCTATTAAAGATTTATCCCCAAGCTTACTTCTAATACGTCCAACCATTACATCAATAGATTTGTTTGAACTGTCTTCATTGATCGCATTAACGTTATGAATAAGATCTTCACGCGACACAACAAGCCCGTGTTTTTGGATCATATATGCAAGGATTCCGAACTCTGCATTTGTCAGATCGATATTTCTTCCTTTATATGTGATTGTCATTGTTTCTTTATCACATTTAAAATCACTTTTGTTTTCCGCTTTTGCTTCTGTTTTTGCTGCATAACGACGAAGTACAGACTGAATTCTTGCCTCTAGCTCACGTGGGTCATAAGGTTTTGGCATATAATCATCAGCACCAAGTTCCAGAGCTTTTACCTTATCTGTTACATCACTTCTAGCTGAAGAGATAATAATAGGAATATCTTGACGCTCACGAATAGCTTCACACACTTCAAGACCATCCATACCTGGAAGTGTTAAATCTAAAATTACTAAGTCAAAAGGTTCTAATTTTAAAATACTAACTGCTTTAAACGGATCATCTTCAACTGTGATATCAAGTTCAAACTGCTCTAAATACTCCGTGAGTATCTCGGCAAGTTCTAAATCATCTTCAATCATTAATATTTTATGTTTAGACATTTTCAACCTTTTTTAGTTTTCTCAATTATACTTCCAAGAAAATAACAATTAGCTAACACCTGTCAGTAGCAATGTTACTCTATAAGCAATAAATGCCATCACATATGCTGTAATTGAAGTAAATGTAAAAAGGTAGAAAAAGTATTTTATACCTCCTGCTTCGCGAGTAAAAACAATAGATGCTGCCAAACATGGTAAATAAATCATTACAACTACGATAAAAGAGACTGCCGAAGCAAATGGAATATTATTTTTAATAAGCGTTGACAACGATGTACTTGACTCGTCTACATCTCCGCCTAATGCATACAATACACCTAAAGTTGAAACAACCACCTCTTTCGCTGCAAGTCCTGTTTGTAATGCAATATTCATTTTCCAGTCAAAGCCTAAAGGAGCAAAAACAGGTTCTGTGAACTTCCCTATAGAACCTAGATAGCTATTTTCTAAATGTTCCATAGCAAGCTGGTTTTCAAGTATAATGATCTCTTGTTCACTTTGTGCTTTTTCAATTTTCACTTCGTAAACTCTATCCAATTCTTCATTATGTGGATATGTCGATAAAAACCAGATCAACATCGAAGCACCTGCAATGAAAGTACCAGCTTTTTTCAGGTACATCATTGTTTTTGTTAAAACAGTATGCCATATCAATTTCAAACTCGGTAGTCTATATTTTGGCATCTCCATAACAAAAGGTTCATCAACCCCTTTAAATGCCGTCAATTTCAAAATTTTTGCTGCAATTAGCCCTAATATTGCTCCTGTTATATAGATCGCAAACAGTACGTTTCCAGCCATATCTTCAGCAAAAAATGCTCCCGCAAAAAGTACATACACAGGCAATCTTGCACCACAAGACATAAATCCGATAATAAATAAAGTTAACAGTCTATCCCTGTCATTCTTTAAAACCCTTGCACTCATATATGCAGGAATTGAACATCCAAAGCCTGTTACAAGCGGGATAAAACTTTGTCCGTGAAGTCCGAATTTATGGAAAAACCCATCAAGTAAAAATGCAACACGCGACATATACCCAGTACTCTCTAATAGAGCTATACCGATGAACAAAATCACAATGTTAGGGATAAACAGTACAACAGCCCCGACACCTGCAATAATTCCATCAACTACAAGGGAACGGACACTATCGTTTGGTATAGTAGCACCGATAACATCTCCGAACCAGCCAAAAAATGCATCAATGTAATCCATAGGGATAGCCCCTATCTCAAATGTAAGCTGGAACAAACTCCACATAAAAAATAAAAAGATCGGAATACCGAATAAGGGATGAATTAACACGGAGTCAATTTTTTCTGTTAATGTCTTTTTCTCTTCACGTTTTTCTTGTGTAACAACTTCAGCAACAATCCCTCTATTAAATGATGCATACTCCTCTGCAAAGGCTTCTTTTACATCATCTGTATCATGGTGTATTTCTATATGTCTTGAAGCCTCAATTAAAACAGGTTGCAACTCTGTCCAAATGGGATTGTCATGCAGTTTCTCATATGTTTTTTTATTGTTCTTCAGTAAATTAATTGCAATATTTCTATATGAATTCGCTGCTTCATATTTGTGCTTTTTAAAATAAGAAACCAAGTTACTAATTTCATCTTCAACACTTACAGAGAATACAAGCTTTGGATCTACTTTTTCATTCTCATACTCTTTGACAACAGTTTCAATAAGTGTTTCAATCCCCATTTTCGTTGCAGCTGAAACTTTAATACATGGAATCCCCATTAACTCCGTCATATACTCAGCATTAATGCTGATACCTTCCTTTTCCGCTTCATCACTCATATTTAAAGCAATAACAATCTTTTTACTCATTGTTAGAAGCTCAGAAGTTAGTTGTAGGTTTTTTAATAGATTCGTTGAATCTACAACATTAATGATAATATCGTACTCTTCTGCACACAGATAATCATGTGTAACTCTCTCTTCAATAGTATAATCTGTAAATGCATATGTCCCAGGCAAGTCAACAACTGTAAAGTTATACCCTTTATAGTCAAACAATACTTCTGCTTTATCAACTGTCACACCTGAAAAGTTTCCAACATGTAAGTGAGCATTACTTACTGAGTTGATAAGCATACTCTTACCAACATTTGGCTGTCCTACTAATGCAACTTTAATATGCTTGGCAGTAACCGGACAAGCTAAAGTCTCTTTACTCATATCTCTTCTACCTCTATCATTTGTGCTTCTTGTGCTCTTAGGGCTACTTGCATATTCCCCACTTTTATCTCTATCGTTTTTTTTCTAGGTGCTTCACCTATAAGTTCTATGACAGCATGTTTCATAATTCCAAAAGATATAAGTCTATGTTTTAGTGTCTCATCGGCATGAAGTTTTAAAATTTTTAATTTTTTTCCAACACCACATTCATTTAATCTCATACTGCCTCTTTTAATAATTATAATTATCTCTTACAGATACTCTGTTGAGTGTAACTTTATCTTATATCTATTTTAATAAATACACAAGTAATATGTTTTGTGATTATACCCCAATACTAAAACTATTTCATCAACTTCTATATTTTTTCTAATATTATTCTAGTTGTCATTATCAACTTAAACATTTATCTTGAGAATGATAATCAAAAAGTACTTATTGTTTTCTTAATATTGATAATGTTTATCAGTTTCAATAATTGTTTAATATTTTAATCTTCTGCTATAATTTCAAAAACTTACAAGGCTTATAAATATTATGAAATTTCTTTTTACACCCTCTTCTCATTTTAATCTCGCAAATATGTTTACTTTCGTCAATATAGCTGCCGGCTTGCTTG
>JBFEUD010000052.1:0-10249 GCA_041547625.1 Sulfurimonas sp. | reverse complement strand
TTTTAAGTATTTTTGTTATAACTGTTTTATCAATTTCTGCACCTATAATCTCATCTATCTCTTGTTTTGAAACAGTAATAATTTTCTCTTTAACAGAGTTACTTAACTCTATTGTTCCGCTAAATGTTGACGAATTGGAATACTGCTCGATTAGATCTATACAAAATGAAAGCCCAGCTTCTAATTCAGGCTCACTACCACGTGAAGTTCTATAAAATAAAGGTCCTGATTCAACTTTGTTTTCATCCATTTTTTTAGAGATGATATCTGGTGGTATATAACTCGCTTCAATAAGAATAACACCGTTATTATCTGTAACTTTAGATTCCTCTTTTTGAATAACACCAACAGTTGAAGCAATTTTATTGTCATCAGAACTGATACAACCGAATCCTTGTTCATCTTCACTTAAATGTACTTTCGCCATTTTTTGTTCATCATCACTAACAAAGAAGCTATGGTTGTACGCTCTCATAATTACACCCGTTGAGTGTGTAGCATACAGCATGATCGATTCTACATCACTCTCTCTACTCTCTTCAATTTGTGAAAGTCTCATCTTAACTAAAAACGGGAGTCTTAAAGTATCTAACTCAAGTGCTTTATAACGTAAATTTACATCTAACTCTTTATCGTGTACTAAAGATAGGATTCTTCCAACTCCACGCATATCATCGTTATCAGACACGTTATAGTCGTTTATAGGTCTGTCAAATGCAGCACTTAAATCACGTGCGACACCGCGAATACTAAGACAGTCACCTCTATTTGCCGTAAGTTCGATTTCGATTAGTTCATCATTAAAGTATGAATTCTCACATACTTCAGATCCAAGTGTAATTTCACCTATACTTTCATCCACTTCCATAATACCGTCACAGAAGCTATGTAGTCCAATTTCACCAGGTGAACAGATCATACCTTCAGAATCAACACCGCGAAGTTGAACAGGTTTAATCACTAAACCGCCAGGAAGTTCAGCACCAATAGTTGCGACTACAACTGTAAGTCCTGCACGAACATTTTTTGCACCACATACAATCTGACGTGTAGCAGTTCCAAGGTCTACTTTACAAACATTAAGTTTGTCAGCATCAGGATGTTTTTCACACTCTAAAACTTTACCGAAAACAACTTTTTTAGGTACTCGGAACTCTTCAATTCTGTCTACTTCAAGACCGATAGAATTAAATGTTTTTGCAAGCTCTTGTGTTGAGATGCCATCTAAATCTATCCATTCATTTAACCAAGATCTTGTTACTATCATTGAAATTGCTCCAGTAGTTTTATGTCTCCTTCAAATAGTGAACGTAAGTCACCTATTTGGTGAATAAGCATTGCAAAACGCTCTACACCAAGTCCAAATGCATATCCACTTACATCTTTGTAGTTTACTGCTTCAAAAACATTCGGATCAACAATTCCACATCCAAGAACCTCTAACCATCCAGTATGTGAACATACACGACATCCATCACCTTTACAAAAAACACATGAGATATCCACTTCAGCAGAAGGTTCCGTGAACGGGAAGAATGAAGGACGGAAGCGAACATCAACATCACCGAACATATATTTTAAGAAGTCTTCTAAAATGTACTTCAAGTTTGCGAATGAAACTTTTCCTGCGTCATCTACTAAAAGTCCCTCAATTTGATGAAACATCGGTGTATGAGTAAGGTCATAATCACGTCTAAAAACAGCACCTGGTGCGATCATACGAATCGGAGGCTTTGCAGCCATCATAGTTCTAATTTGTACAGGAGATGTATGTGTTCTTAATAACATCTCGTCTTTAAAATAGAAAGTATCTTGCATATCACGAGCTGGGTGGTATTTTGGCAGATTTAATGCTTCAAAATTATGAAAGTCATCCTCTACCATATTTCCCGTTTTTACTGCAAAATTCATAGAAGCAAAATATTCAACAATTCTATCCATCGTCTGCATTACAGGATGCAGTGCTCCTGCTGAGCTTTTTTGACTAAACATAGAAACATCAATAGCTTCAGCTTCCATTTTTTCTTTTAATTCTTTTGTTTGAAGCTCAATTTTTTTCGCATTTAATGCATTTGTCAATGCCGCTTTATGCGTATTTAAGTCTTTTGCTATTTGAGATTTTTCTTCATTGGCAGCTGTTTTCATTTTTGCAAATTCAGCTGCTAAAATACCTTTTTTCCCAAAAACAGCAATGCGGATCTCTTCAAGAGAATCAACATTCTGTGCTTCGTTTATCTTATCGTACCACTCTTTCAAATCTATTCACCCAAAGTTATAAAATTTAAAAGGGATTATAGCAAATATTATTTATAAATAGCTTCATTTGGCAAATTATGTGCTACAATAACCAAAAAACAAGGAATTTAAATGTGTATATTTTGTAAAATCGTAAATAAAGAGATCCCATCAAATATTATTGCAGAAAACGATGATTTTTTAGCATTTCATGACATCAATCCAAAAGCACCTGTACATATCCTAGCTATCCCAAAACTACACGTTGACAGTTTTCACGAAGTATCTCCAGAAATGATGGCCGGACTTACGAGTTTTATGCAAGATATAGCAAAAGAAACAGGAATTGATCATACAGGGTATAGAATCATTTCAAATATTGGTGAAAACGGTGGTCAAGAGGTAAAACATCTCCATTTTCACATTTTAGGCGGAGCAAAACTCAAATGGGGACACTTCAGCGATTCTGATCCAAAGAATATGATCTAATGCCTTTTAAAACACTTCTTTTTTCTTTCGCGGCGGTGACTCTTCTCTCCGCCGAAAATCCTAGCAATTACCAATCTGAACTTGAAGATTTTAAGCGATACAAACAAGTACAAAAAAAGAGTTTTCAAGCTGAAAAAAACAGTTTTGAAACTTATAAAAAAGCTCAAGAAAAAGCATTTAGCGATTATCAAAAAGAGCTAGGCGTTTTTTGGGAAAGACCTAAACTTTCCAATAAAAAAGAGTGGATTACCTATACAAACGATAAAAAAACAAGAACCGACGTTAATTTTGAAACAGAGAAGATCACAATTGAAACAATTGCAGATTCTAAACAAGAAGCGCAAAAAAACATTCATCTTGCCCTTGCAAAAGCTGTCACACTGGATACAAAAAGTGCTTATGAATCAGATCCTCTCCAACAGCGTCTCAACAAAATAAAAAAACCTTCTGAAGTAGTCGATGCAAAACCTGATGCAAAACCTATTTTAAAAAATATAGTATTTGAAACAAAGCCGACAAAAAAAGATATAACGCAATATGTAGTGACAAATACCCAAAATATTCAGGCAAAAACTTCGAGAAAACAAAAAGAGAAAAAAATCTATTTTGTAGATATACAACTTCCGAAAAATACTACCTATAAGCGTTCACAAGATTATTATCAAGAGGTATTAAAAAACTCCCAAAAGCAAGATATCTCATTACACTTGATTTTTGCAATTATCCACTCAGAAAGTTCCTATAACCCTATGGCGAGATCGCATATTCCGGCATATGGTCTAATGCAGATTGTTCCAAGAACTGCTGGAATTGATGCTTATCAGTATCTTTACAATAAAAAAAGACTTTTATCGAGCAGTTATCTCTATAACTCAAAGAATAATATTGAGATTGGAAGTGCCTATCTTCATATTTTATATTATAAATATCTAAAAACGATTCAAAACCCGCAAAGCAAGCTTTACTGCACAATAGCTGCTTATAATACAGGTGCAGGAAACGTTGCACGTGCTTTTGTAGGTACAAATGACGTACATGCCGCTGCTAGAATTATTAACAGGCTTACACCTGATGAAGTGTATAGACGATTATTAAAAGATTTAAAGTATGATGAACCAAAAGTATATTTAAAAAGAGTAACGGAAAGAAAAAAAGTTTACGAAAAAATTTATAAGCAAAGCTAGGAAAAACTTCCTAGTTGCCGCAACAAGCGTCGATATCGCCCATATCGATTTTACTTCCGCCACCGCTGATCATTTTCTCATTTTCACGGATAAGTTTGCCGTTATGTGTGATACTGTAAGAGATCTCAGTTGTATCGCGGATTGTATTGATTGTTGAACAATATGTCTCAACTGAAGCCATAACCCAACGAGCTGCTTGTGTATCGTCATCTGCATCTGAGTTGAAGTTATATGTTAAATGAAGTTTTACAAACTTTCTTGGATGATCTTCAGCACGAACTACTTCACCGTCAACACTCAGATCAGTTACAGTTTTCCCCTGATTTTTAGGAATCATAACGATATCTGTTGCACTACAAGTAATAATTCCCGATAAAAAATATTCTATTGGTGAAATTGTCGGACAATCGATAATAAAGCTAGACTTTTCAGTCTTTGCTTCAAACTTCATTGCATCCTGATGTGTTACTGTAATTTTCATACGTTTAAATCCTCACTTTCTTCTGTTATATAAGCTCTAAAAAATTCTAATTGCTCTAGCGTTCTTACTGTTGCAGTACCACCTTGCGATGTTCTTGCATTCATAGAGTGGCGAAGTGCAAGAAACTCGATTACATCTTCACTGATTCTCTCATCAATCTCTTTAAGATATTTAAATTCTATTGCACTTAGATCCACACCTAGTTCTTCCCCTTTAGCAACTGCACGTCCAGTGATAAAGTGAGCTTCACGGAATGGAATATTACATTTTTCTACAAGATAATCAGCTAAATCTGTTGCACTTAAGTGACCAATCGCACATGCTTTTTCCATATTGTGAGGTTTTACAGTCATTGTTTTGATCGCTTCTTTTAAGATCTCTAATGAAATCTCAGCAGTTTCAACTGCATCAAACACACCCTCTTTATCCTCTTGAGTATCTTTGTTATATGCTAATGGAAGTCCTTTCATCACTGTTAAAAGTCCCATGAGTGATCCAAATACACGTCCTGTTTTTCCACGTAAAAGTTCAGGAACATCAGGATTTTTCTTTTGCGGCATGATTGAAGAACCTGTTGAATACTCATCACTTAACTCTACAAAACCAAACTCATACGATGACCACATAATAAGCTCTTCACTTAAACGTGAAATATGCATCATCATTGTTGAGATATTAAATAAAATTTCTAAGGCAAAATCTCTGTCACTTACAGTATCTAAACAGTTTACGCTCACACTGTCAAAACCAAGAAGCTCTGCAGTATATTCACGATCTACATTGTGTGGAGTTCCTGCTAATGCAGCACAACCAAGTGGAGAAACATTGTTTCTCTCAAAAGAGCTTTCAAATCTTTCAATATCACGTTTGAACATCGAAAGATATGCGCCTAAATGGAAACCGAAGTTAATAGGCTGTGCATGTTGTAAGTGTGTCATACCAGGGATAAGCGTTTCAGTATGTTGTTCAGCTACGACTAAAATCTCTTTCATTAACGCCTTTAAAGCTTCTACAAGTGATAAGTTTTTCTTTAAAGTCCAACGTCTAAAGTCAACTGCCACCTGATCGTTTCTGCTACGTGCAGTATGCAGTTTTTTCCCAGCATCACCAATAATTGCCGTTAAACGTTTTTCGATCCCCATATGAAGATCTTCATCAGAAATTTTCCATTCAAATTCGCCTGCTTCGATCTCTTTTTTTACCTGTGCTAAGCCTTGTTTGATTTGTTCTAATTCTTCGGCTGTTAAAATACCTTGTCTTGCAAGCATTGTAGCATGAGCAGTAGAACCTTCAATATCTTCTAAATAGAGTTTTCTATCGAACATGATTGAAGCATTAAATTGGTCTAATAAGCTAGATGCACTTGCACTAAAACGACCTGACCACATTTTATCCATAAGAGTTTCCTTGAAATTTTTTAAAAAAGTTTGATATTTTATCGAAATATAGATGATTTTACAAAAAGAAGATATAGACTTAAACAAATAAGTCTATATTAGAATGAAGTTTTTAGTTACAAGCAGGTACGTTTCCACTGTCTTTTGCATATTCCACCAAAAACTGTTTCAGGTGTTTTGTTTTTCTTGTAAATTTCTTACTCTCGAAATATTTCCAAGATTTTTTGGCTTTTGGATTATCCAAATGAAGCTGAGCCAACTTCTTCCCTTTTTTAGCCATCATTTTTTTCCAGTATTTCATCTTATACTTGGCTACGAAAGTTTGTCCTGAGTCATGACATTTAAGGCAGTTCTTTACAAACTCCTTTTGTCCCTTATATATAGCTGCATCTGCTGTCGAGAATGATAGTATTAAAATTGACAATGCAATAAATACAGATTTACCCATTTCCACGCCTTAAAATATAAATAGAAGTCATATTACATTAGAAATTATTATACTAAGCTTAGATTCGTATCAATTTATATGCAATTCTCACAATTTTATTACAATTGAAACTTTCTAAATAGTTCCTCATCCAAATCCCAGACTCCAAGGTTTTTAAGATGATTCACTACTCCCATCGTACAATCCACATCATCAGGCCATTCTCTTGTAAAACCATCAAGCTCATTTTTATTTGTTCCGTCAATACCAATCATAAGACCTGATTTGTAAATATCTCGAAGAGCATCAATATTATTCGTAACTCTCCATACCAACATGTAAGCATTTCTAACATCATTTTTATTAGCATCTACAAACACAACTATTCTCATGTTTGTTGAAAGTGGCAGGAGAACATCAAAATACTCTTTTGCATTTTTCATTTTGTTGACACTTATTACAGTGATTGGATTATTTGTTCTTCTCATAAACTGATGAAGATCGACTGCATCTGGGATAAGTTCTTGTACCTTGTGTAATAATTCTTCATCACCAAGCAAATGCGGAGGCTCCACTTTATTGGCAGATGTGGCATCAATACCAAGTTTTCCACCTACCAAAGGCTCAGGGGAAGAATGATCTAACGCGTCTAGAATTCCTTCTGTTATAAACATAGATTTTGGTGTAAAACGGTTAAGCACATATGTTGCAAACGCTTCATAGTTTTCAAGCGAAGGTGCATTTTCATCCACAAAAATTGCATGCTTTACAAAACTCATCTGTCCTGCTCCCCAAAAGGCGTGCATAAACTGTTTTGCATGGCCTTTATAAAGCGGTTGCATCTTTGCCAAAATTAAATTATGAAAGCCTGCATTCTCAGGCATATGATAATCAAGAAGATCAGGTGTAGTTGTTTTGAGCAGCGGGAAGAATATCTTTCCAGTAGCCCATCCCATATATTTATCTTCTAAAGGCGGTTTTCCAACAACTGTCGCTAAAAATGTCCTGTCACGCTTCATTGTAATAGCTGATACTTCTAAAACAGGGTACGGTTCTTCTAATGTATAATATCCCGTATGGTCACCAAAAGGACCTTCAACTTTTAATTCGCTAGGATCTACCCATCCTTCGATCACATAGTCTACATCTTTAGGAATGTATAGCGGTGTCGTAATTGATTTTACAAGTTCTGCAGGCTTTTTCTTAATAAGTCCGTACATCAAAAGTTCATTTACACCGTATGGAAGCGGTGCCGTTGCACACCAAGTATATAAAGGATCTCCACCTATACCTATTGATACAGACATCTTTTTTCCTGCTTTTTGATACTGATCAAAAAAGTGGGAAGAATCTTTATGAATCTGCCAGTGCATTCCTAAATGATTTTTATCGTACACTTGAAGTCTGTACATTCCAAGGTTTACCATTTCACCGTCTAAAGACTGAGTATATACCTGTCCCATTGTAATAAACGGTCCGCCATCTTGCTCCCAAGTTGTAAGTACGGGAAGTTTTGTAAGGTCTATATCTTTTTCAAGATGAATGATCTCCTGACACGCCCCTTTAGACTTCAGCCGTTTTGGAAAAATGTTTTTTAATTGAAACAGTTCACCAGCCATAGAGAGCTTCTCTTTAAAAGAAGCAGGTGGTTTCATATGCAGTAGTTTTGTGATCTCATCTGCTACACTCTCGATCTTACGACCAAAAAGTAATTCACATCTTTTAAATGAACCAAATACATTCATAAGTACAGGTTCTTCATATCTATATCCAGTTTTTTTATCGACTACATTTGTAAAAAGAAGAGCCTTGCCTTCTTCACCTTTTTTTACCTCAGCATAAGCTACATGAGGAATCTCCAAATAAACATCTAATTCAGTATTGATAACTTTTAGTTCTTTGTGTTTGTGTAATAAATCAATCGTAGTCTTCATAATAAAAATCTCTAAAATATTTTTTGTAATTGTATCATAATATAAACTATTCATAGTGATAAAAAAAAGTAATTTATGCAAGTAAATTCTGGCTTTTAGGGAAAGTTAAACCTTCAAGATATAACCATGTCCTTTTATAGCTTTAATTGGTATACCAGGTAATTTTTTTCTTATATCTCGAATATGTGTAGCTATTGCATTATTTGTAAATTCTTTTCCATTATAAACATAATCTGCAATCATGGAGTACGTAACTAAGCTATTTTTATTTGTAATCAGCAGATATAACAGCTGTCGTTGTTTCATTGTCATATCTACATAAGAATGATGTTTTGCAACGGCAGATTCCGAATATATATACGTATACTCATTAGGAAGTTCTATTTCATCTTTTTCGATCTTCTTTCTAATACCTTTTAACATTCGTAATTCTAACTCTTTGATATGAAAAGGTTTAGTTATAAAGTCTTCACCGCCCATTGCAAATACTTTAGATAAAAGTTCTACACTTTTTTCATTTGATATAAAGATTACAGGTTTTTTGATCTCTAAGATATTCATATAGTCCAATATATCCAAAGCCTGTTGGTTATCGCTATCTATTGTAAAAATAAAACTATCATATTCATGTATATTTACTTCATTATACTCTTCAAGAATTTTATCGTATGAGTATAATAGTTCTATTTCAATACTTTTCTTTGTAAAATAATCCCGCAGTTCATTAGCAAGCTTTTTGTCATTATCTACAATCAATACTTTCATTACTTCTCCATTAAGCATAATATTTTACACTACGAACAGTAAAAAATCCATTTTTAATCCATAAATATATAGTAACATTTTACTCATAATTTAATAATAGACTTTTTCGTAACACTTTAGGAGGCTTTAAAGAGTGCAAGAACAAATTTTTGACAAATGGTTTTCAAAACTTACCAATACCAAACTATACTTCATCGCTTACTTGTTTATTGTAAGTATCTTCATGGTCGCAATCTTAGCAATCTTTAACATTGTCAATAAAAATGATGTATCTACAGTATCAATTAACAATGTTTACAACAGTTTTCATGAACAAGAAGAGTATATCAATGACTATTTTGAGCCTTACATCGCTTCTTTACATGCCTTATCAGACAACACATATCTTGATGAATATATTAATAACACAAAAGACAAACAAATTGTTGAAGATCTATTTTTGACTATACAAAAATCTTTTCCGGATATTTTTCAGATACGTCTTATAGATATACAAGGAATGGAGCAGATAAGAATTCAACGTACATTTGATAAAAATGTTAAAGATGAGATTGTGCCATCTTCTTTATTGCAAGACAAATCTAATAGAGATTACTTCCAACAATTTAAAAAGCTCTCTCAAGGCGAAATCGGTCTATCAAAGATCGATCTTAATATAGAACACAATAAAATAGAACTTCCTAAAAAAACTACTATCCGTCTTGGAAAAGTTTTATATGATACACAAGGGAATAGACGTGCTATATTGGTATATAATATATATCTACAGAACTTCTTTCACAAGCTTCATGAGTCTACTTTTTATAATATATATATCATAGATAATCAAGGACGCTATATCCTTAACAACACTGACAATCACGGTGGCATGGAAGGCGATAATTTTAACAATGTAACACTGTTTGATATATATGGGGAAAGAAGAGCTAATCAAATTCTAAAACAATTAAATTTTTATGGAGAAACATTCTACTCTTCTCAAATTACAAATATTAAAAATGGGCAAAATCTGAAAATGATTCTTGAATTAAAATTTGGTCATATAAGTCAAAATATAAACTCTATCCAAAATCAATTTTTATATTTTTTAATTTGTATAGCATTAGCCCTTTTACCACTTGTGTATTTTTTTGCAAAAACTCCGCAAATGATGCAGGAAAAACTAGATAAAAATAAAAATATTGATGAGACAACAAAAATACCAAATCGTCATCGTCTTTTCAATGACCTACATCAACAGCAATTTCAACATTCCGTTATTGTCTTAATACAGGTCAACAATTACACAAAAATTCAAAATATTTATGGTCATGAAATAGCGAATAAACTCATGAAGA
>JBFEUD010000051.1:0-10307 GCA_041547625.1 Sulfurimonas sp. | reverse complement strand
TCATCTATTAATGCCTTTTTTGACTTTTGTTATAAAGAGGATTTTTTAGAGGAAAGAACCAAAATTAAATCTGCAAAAATTCCAAAATTACTTCCGAAGTTTTTATCTTTTGAAGAGATTCAAAATGCTCTTTCACTGATTGACCGCTCTACTTGGATAGGAAAAAGAGATTATGCTTTGATCCTTTTTTTATATGCAAGCGGGGCAAGGATCTCTGAGTGTTTAGAACTTTCATTAGGTGATATCGAAGGGGAGTGGCTGCATATACGCCATGCCAAAGGGCAAAAAGAAAGAATAGTACCATTAGCTAAAGTTGCCCGTGATGCAATACAAGAGTACCTGGATGCTCTAACTTTTGATAAAGAGTTTGTATGGTGTAATTACAAAGGGGGGAAGCTTAGTCGTATTTCCGCTTTTAAAATTACACAAAAGTATTTGGGAGTTTCACCCCATGTGCTTAGACACTCATATGCCACATCTTTAATTCGGGGTGGGGCAGATATTAGAGTAGTGCAGGAGTTGTTAGGACACTCTTCACTGCTTACGACACAAATATATACGCATATACAAAAGCAAGATCTTAAAGATACGGTGGATGTATGTCATCCAATGGCAAAGGAGACTCTATGAATGAGGTAAACAATAAAATATTCTCAAAACCTTTTTTAGATTCACTCTTTTTTACTCAAAATAAATGGCACCAACATGGAGTTTTTGTTCATACACTACGAGTAGTGTATCAGGTTCTTAAACACGGTGAATTTAAGATGCTAGGAGCTGCTTTTTTACACGATGTCGGGAAACCTTTTGTCGCATTTAAAAAAGATGATGAAGACTGGGAGTTTAACGAATGGAGTTTTACTGATCACGAAGAGAGAAGTTATCAGATCATAAAAAACTGGCCTTTTGTAAGTGAGTATACAAAAACATTAGTTCGTTACCATTATCTCATCCGCGATATAAAAAAAGCAAAAAAAGAGGACTTGGTCAGATATGCTATAAAGCAACCTATCTGGGATAGTTTGGATGAAGAACTACAGAGAGATTTAGAGAAGTTTTTAATATATGATGATCTAGGTAAGGGGAAAAAAAGACGGGACTAAACATCCTAATAATATTAAGATGTTTTAGATATCCTCTTATTTAGACCGGTTTCTAGAATTACCTCTAGGTTTATTTTGTCTAGGCTTAGCTTTTTTTTGAGAATTCCCTTGAGAACTGCGTCCACCACCCATATTGATAGGTTCTGCTTTTATTGACGGGTCCGGTTTAAAACCTTTTAACCATACTTTTTGAATATCTTTTTTGATGAGCTTTTCAATGTTCTTTAAAAATTCATCCTCGTCCACACATACCAATGAGATCGCTTCGCCTTCATTTCCGGCACGCCCTGTACGCCCTATACGGTGCACATAATCTTCACTTACATTAGGCAGTTCGTAGTTTACAACATGGGGAAGCTGATCTATGTCGATGCCGCGAGCTGCAATATCTGTAGCGACTAATACTCGCACTTCCCCCTTTTTAAAGTCAGCCAGTGCCTTTGTTCTTGCATTTTGACTCTTATTTCCGTGAATCGCTACTGCTGGGATACCGTCTTTTTCAAGTTGGCCGCATAATTTGTTTGCTCCGTGTTTTGTTCTTGTAAAGACGAGTACCTGTTTCCAGTTGCCATCAGTAATCAGATGTGTTAAAAGCTCACGTTTACGAGCTTTGTCAACATGATAAACTGCTTGTTTTACGATCTCATTGGATGTGTTTCTACGTGCGACTTCGATGAGAACCGGAGATTTTAGTAAGCTCTCTGAAAGTTTTTTGATTGCATCTGAGTAGGTCGCTGAAAAGAGTAGGTTTTGTCTCTCTTTTGGAAGAAGTTTCATTATTTTTTTAATGTCGTTTATAAAACCCATGTCTAGCATTCTATCTGCTTCATCAAGTATAAAAAAATCAACTTTTGAAAGTTTGATTGTCCCTTGAGATATATGATCAAGTAATCTTCCCGGAGTAGCTATAACAATATCTACACCTTTTCGCAGCTGTGTGATTTGAGGATTTATTTTTACACCTCCGAATATAACAGTCGATTTGAAAGGGAGATGTTTTCCATAAAGAGATACACTCTCTCCAACTTGTGCAGCTAATTCTCTTGTAGGTGTTAATATAAGTGCACGTACTTGGCGTTTCTCTTGTGTAGCTTTAGAACGAAAAAGCAGTTCTAATAAAGGGAGTGTAAAACCAGCTGTTTTTCCCGTCCCCGTTTGAGCACCTGCTAATATATCTTTTTTCTCTAATACTACAGGTATAGCTTTTTCCTGTATCGGTGTGGCCTTTGTATAGCCTTGTTCTTGTATCGCTTTGAGTAAAGGCGCTGATAGACCCAGTTCTTTAAATGTCAACTTATTTTATCCTAGTTGTTAATATAATTCATAATAGCATAATAAACTGCGAGTAAGGGCAGGGAATTAAACTAATATGTTTTAGGGACTAAAAAGCTTATTAAGATTATCCAAGTATAATACATATATGAAAAAAATGGCACCGATATTAATAGTTTTACTTTTTGTAGTTGTTATAGTTTTTATTTTTCTTTCTCTAGGTAAAACGCAACATATGGTTGTGATTAAAGAGGGTAACCTCAAACAACTTCCACTTACAATAGAGCTTCACAAATTTCAAGACAGTTATTGCGGGATGATTATCGATGATCTGAAATATGCTTCACAGGTAGTGGCACAAGACGGGAAAACTTGGTTTTTTCACGATCATGGAGATTTTGTTTTATGGCTTGAGAACAAACCGTTTAAAGAGAGTGCCAAGATCTGGGTAATGAGTAGAGATACACATAAATGGATAGACGGTCGAGAAGCTTATTATTCAAGAGATGAAACAACACCGATGGGCTTTGGATTTGGAGCATATGAAAAAAATCAAAAGGGACTTGTGGATTTTGAACAGATGAGACTTTTTATTCTGCGCGGCGAAACAATGCAAGACCCGAAAATAAGAAAAATTTTAACGGACAAATAAGTGGATACAATAAATATAATAGCAATAGTCAGCATTGCATTTTTAGGTTCATTTGGACATTGTATTGGTATGTGCGGGGGTATCGTTTTAGCATATTCGAGTATCAAAATAGAGCCGCAAAGTTCTAAGGTTTCAAAAAGTGTGGCACATCTCTTGTATAGCATGGGAAGAGTATTTACATATACGATCTTGGGTGCAATTTTCGGTTCACTCGGTGGTGTGGTTACGTTTTCAAATACTGCAAACGGTGTCTTGTTGGTATTTGCTGGTATTGTGATGGTATTAGCCGGTTTGTCATTGATGGGAAAAATTAAATTTTTAACGGTGATTGAGCATACATTTTCCTCTTCACAAATGTATAAAAATGCCTTTAGAAGCATACTTAATTCAAAGTCAAATTTTAGTTTTTTCGTTCTTGGGATGCTCAATGGCTTATTGCCTTGCGGATTCGTGTATTTCTTTGCAATTACGGCAGCTGCAACAGCTAGTCCGCTATATGGTGCTTTAGTGATGTTTATTTTTGGTATTAGTACGATTCCTGCAATGTTTGGACTTGGGTTTTTATCTTCAATGGCGAGTGCAACAAGTTTCAGAAATATGATGATGAGTCTTTCAAGTGTTGCAGTTATTTTATACGGCGGTTTTACATTATATAACGGCTATGACTACCTTACAAACCCTTTAAAAACAGTGCAACAGTGTCATTAATTGAAGAAGATTAAATTTAGAATTAGATATAATAAAATAAAAAAGGTTTAGAGACTATGAAAAGTTCAATTATAGAGAGCATTAAGTCACTCCCTCCTCTTTCAAAAACCATTGCAGAAATTAATAGGATTTTTGCAGACTCTGAATCAGGAATAGGTGACCTTGCCAAAGTTATTGAACATGATCCGATGATTGTCGCGAACCTTTTAAAAACTGCAAATTCTCCATTATATGGCTTTGGAAAAGAGATCAAAAATGTTTCGCAAGCAGTGTCACTTTTCGGCATGAGTATGACACGAAGTATTGCACTTGATAATGCAGTAAGAAAATTATTAAATGTTGATATGCAGCCGTACGGGATTACGAGTGATGATTTTGCGGAAATATCTTCTATGCAAGCGACTTTAATGACTAAATGGTATTCAAAAATCGATAAAGTCAAAGCAGAAAAACTTTATTTGGCAGCTTTTTTACAAGAAACGGGAAAAATTTTAATTGCCAGTGATGTAATCAAAGAAGATGAAGACGTAAGTTTTAAATCTGAAGTAGAAATGTCGAATAATTTAGCGCAAGTTGAAAAATCGTATGTGGGTGTTAGTAGTGCAGAAGTAACATCTAAAGTTTTTGAACATTGGGGCTTTGATAAAGAGTTTGTAGAGATGATCCGTTTTTCAGACACACCAGATGAAGCTCCAGATGAAATAAAAGAGTATGCAATGGCATTAAATATAGTTAAAACAGCAGTACCTATCAATAAGCCTTTGTCCGAACAGGCTATTAACTTTGCACTTCGCAAAGCAAGAGACGCGGGTTACAAGTATGAGCTTCTAGAAGACTGTATAGATGAAATGTTAGACATTATTGAAGAAGAAGTATAATGGCTAAGGTAGTTACAGTTATCGATACATTCGGCTTCTTTTTTAGAAGTTTTTATGCACTCCCACAGCACCTTAAAACTAAAGATGGTTTTCCTACAGGACTTTTAACAGGTTTTACAAACTTTATCTCTACATTGCAAAAAGAGCATGACAGTGATTATCTTATCTTTGCCGTTGACAGCAAAGGAGATACGTTTAGAAACGAGATTGATTCGAATTATAAAGCAAACCGTCAAGCACCGCCACCAGAACTAACCATGCAGTTGCCTGTTGCAATTGAGTGGATCAATAAAATGGGTTATAAAACACTTGGATTACAAGGTTTTGAAGCGGATGATATGATCGCAACGGTTGTAAAGTTCGCAAAAGAGAAAGGGTATATAGTACGTGTAGTATCGCATGATAAAGATCTCTATCAACTTATTGATGATGACAAAGTTGTTTTAGTGGATGCGATAAAGCGAAAAAGTATTAATGAAGCAGCTTGTTATGAAAAGTATGGAGTGACTCCAAAACAGTTTATCGATTATCAGTCAATTTTGGGTGATAGTGCCGATAATGTTCCCGGAGTAAAAGGGATCGGAAAAGTCGGTGCTGAGAAACTTTTAAAAGAGTTTGGAACTTTAGATAATATTTATGCAAATATAGATGCTATTAAAGGTGCAAACCAAAAGAAACTTATAGCTTCAAAAGATCAGGCCTATATGTCAAAGCAGCTTGTATCATTACGTAGTGATGCACTTGAAAACTTAGATTTTGAAGAGTATAAAATGGATGTTGAAAATCCGTTTTTAAATATCTATGACGAGCTTGTTAAGTATGAACAAAATGCAGTGCTTAGAACATTACATGCCAAGAACATGGTGAGTGAGCAAGAGCAAGAAGCAGCTATTAAAAGAGTCAATGAAGATCTCAAAGAGGAACATACAGCCGAGGAATTCAAAACGACTTTAATTACAGATACAAAAACTCTTAACGAAGTGCTTTCACAACTTGAAGATTTAACTGTTGTAGCATTTGATACGGAAACAACAGGACTTGATTATAAGAGTGATAAGTTAGTGGGCTTTTCATTCTGTTTTAATGAAGATGAAGCGTATTATGTTCCGTTTGGACACTTTTATTTAGGTGTCGGTGAGCAAATCTCTGAGGATGATGCAAAAGAAGCTATTAAAAAGATATTTGAATCACTTGTTGTGGGGCATAATATCAAATTCGATCTTCACTTCGTTAACAAGTTTGTAGGTGAAACATTAAAACCATATTCAGACAGTATGATACTTGCATGGCTAATCAATCCAGAAGCGGCACTCGCTTTAGACAAACTTTCGGAAAAACTGTTGAACCATAAGATGATCTCTTTTAAAGATACGGTAAAAAAAGGGGATGATTTTTCATCGGTTGAACTTGAAGAAGCTTGTAAATATGCAGCAGAAGATGCATATATTACTCTCAAACTTTATAATTTGTTTTTACAAAAACTAGAGTTGCAAAATGCTGCACACCTGATCGATGAAGCAGATGATATTGAGATACCTTTTCTTCAGACACTTTTAGAGATGGAAGAAAACGGTATAGCACTTGATACAGAATTTTTAGAGAAGTTCTTGGATGAGGTAAAAGATAGTCTTGCTAATTTAACAAAAGAGATCTATGAGCTTGCAGGTTCAGAGTTCAATATCAATTCTACTAAACAGCTTGGTGTTGTACTTTTTGAAACTCTTGGTCTTCCTGTTGGGAAAAAGACAAAAACAGGTTACTCTACGGATGAAAAAGTTTTAACTTCTCTTATAGATGCACATCCAATTATTCCAAAACTTTTAGAGTATCGTGAGGTATATAAACTTTACTCTACATATATAGAACCGCTTTTAAAATTAGCAAAAGAGAGTAAAAGCTCTCGTATCTATACATCTTTTGTACAAACAGGAACGGCAACAGGGCGTCTGAGTTCTAAAAATCCTAACTTACAAAATATTCCTACCCGTACACCGCTTGGAGCAAAAATACGTCAGGCGTTTGTAGCACCAAAAGGAAAGAAGCTTATAGGGATTGACTATTCACAAATTGAACTAAGACTACTGGCGCATTTTACGCAGGACCCTGTGTTGGTAGATGCATTTAATCACGACAAGGATATCCACTTGCAAACGGCACTTGTTCTTTTTGGAGAAGAGGAAGCTGCTAAAAAAAGAAATATTGCAAAAACTGTAAACTTTGGACTTCTGTATGGAATGGGGCAGAAAAAACTTTCCGATACATTAGGGATTACAACAAAAGAAGCCAAAGAAATTATCGAAAAATATTTTGAATCATTTACAACAGTAAAAACTTATTTTAGATCTATTGTTGACGGTTCTAAACATAATGGTTATATAGAGACACTTTTACATAGAAGAAGATATTTTGATTATGAAAATGCTACACCTATGTTTAAAGCAGCTTATGAGCGTGAGAGTGTTAATAGTGTTTTTCAAGGAAGTGCAAGTGATTTGATTAAATTAGCGATGAACAAGATCGCTAAAACGATCAAAAAAGAGAATCTACGTGCAAAACTTTTATTACAGATTCACGATGAATTGATTTTTGAAGTTGATGAAGATGTCGCAGATGAACTAGGTAAAAAGTTTCAGTCAATTATGGAAGAGATCTATGAACTTCATATACCTCTTAAAGCATCACTCAATATCGGTGATAATTGGAGTGAGCTGAAATAGTCAAAGCTTTGTGAGAAAATTACTTCTCGATAGGCTTTGGAGCAGGTTCGCTAAAAAGGAAACCTTGAGAAAACTCTATACCGAGTTCATCAAGTTTATTTTGAACCTCTTGTGAATGAACAAATTCTGCAATAGTTGGAATTTTGGCATTTTTTGCAAAAAAGCTTATTGCTTTTGTGATCTCATAACTTTTTTTATCGGTATCTATATTTTTAATATATCTTGCATCGATTTTTAAGAAATCAATCTCCATATCTAAAATTCTTTCGAAGTTAGAGTACTCAGAACCAAAATCATCAATAGCGATTCTAAAGCCGCATTCTTTTAATTTTTTTAGCTGTTGTACATGATTTGTTTTACCTGTTGCACTTATACCTTCTAAAACTTCCAATATAACTCTATTAGGAGAAATACTGTACTCTTTAGTTTTTTCTAAAAGATACTCTTTTAAGAAATATTGGTTTAAATCATCTTCAGTGATATTGATAGAAAAAGCGTAGTCGTTTTTAGACATCTCTTGAAAACTTGTATCGATAATTCTTTTTGTTATTTCAGGTAACAAGCCAGAAAGTTTTGCGGCTTCTAAAAAGGTGATAGGTGATAAAACTTTGTCAAACTCCTGGATTCTAGCTAGTACTTCAAATTTGAGGATTTTTCCTGTTTTATTATCCCTTATACCTTGAAAGTAAGGGATTACTCTGTGTTCAAGTAAAGCTGAATAGAGATGGCGGCTAGATTCTATGAATGCTTTTTTATTTTCTTCGCTATACTCTAAACTATTGGATGGTTCATAAATATATAAGCTGTTTTTTCCGTTTTCTTTAGCCTTTTTAAGTGCAAAAGCGGCATCTCTGAGGTGGTGTGCAGCTGTATAAACAGCACCGTAAGTAAATGAGACATTAAATGTTAAATCAGAAGCCAGCAGTGTTGCACTGTAAAAATATTCCTGTATCTCAGCAACAACTTCTTTTATATCAACCTCTTTTGTATAGAGTAAGGCAAATTCATCGGCATTGATTCTAAATGTTTCATGTGTACCAAAATTACTTTTTAATACTTCTGCAATATCGATGAGAATCTCATCACCTATTTCAAATCCATATGCACTGTTAATATATGAGAAGTTATTTACGTTGAGTAAAATTAATGTGATTTCACCATGATACGTTTCAAGTGTTCGAGATAGTTTTGCTTTATTATTTAAAGAAGTAAGGCTATCTGTATAAGCCATCGCTTCAATTTGCATCTGTGCAGCTTTTAGCTCTGTTAAATTGGTAAAAATACCGATATAATTCTTTTTACCTTGAAATTCTAAAACACTAATGCTTAACCATTGAATAACTTCATTGCCTTGAGCATCAATATTGACAATTTCACCTGCCCACTTTGATGTCGTCTCTAAACTGTGCCACATAGCTTTATAAAATGAAGGAGATGCTTGTTTAGAAGATAATATTTTTGGGTTTTTCCCCAGTATCTCTTCATCTGCAAATTTATAGATATCTTTGAATGCCTGGTTACATTCTATAATTTTGTTCTCTTCATCTGTAATGATAATACCTTCTGAAGCATTTTGCAGAGCAACTGAAAAAAGTTTGATTTTTTGATCTTTTTGAATATTTTTAAGAACAATACTGACAATGTTAGAACCAGTCTCTAAAAGTTTTTTATGGAAATTTGAAGGGGAACGGTGTTCGAAAGAGGAGAGTGCAAAACTACCTACTGCTACACCATATTGATCTCGGATTGGCATTGACCAACAAGAACAAAGATTAAAATCGTATGCTATTTTTCGTAGATCACGCCATCTATCATCTTCAAAAGTGTTTGTTACATATTGAGCTTCATTTTTAAAAACAGCATTTCCACAAGAACCACCACCTGTACCAGGTTTCAAGTTTTCTAATGCTTGGTGTCCGACAGCAGGAACAGAAGGTGCAGACAAAACACTCATTAAACCGTTTGAAGAATCTACCAACATCACAGATGCAACAGAATTAGGTAGCAGTTTCTCAGCTAAATGGCATAAAGTGTCCAGCACTTTTTTAGCTTCTTCTCCTGCTGCTATCATACTTAAAATATCATTTTGTATATTGATAATATTATTATATTCATCTTGTGTAATCTGTACCTCTTTGAGATCTTGAAGTTCTAAATTACAACTAATATCGTTAAAAGACATAAAAAAAACCCATTCATTTTGTTCTTGTTAATTGTATCACAGATTTGAGAGATTTGTATAATTATTTGATTTTTTTATATATAAAGCTGAAAACTTCCGCAATTGCCTTGTACATTTCTGGTGGGACTTCATGATCGAGTTCTACTTTTGAAAGGAGTTCTATTAAGTCCTCATCTTGTTGGATCGGAATATCATTCTCTTGTGCTATCTCTATGATTTTTTGGGCAGTTTTGCCTTCCCCTTTTGCAGTGACTTTAGGTGCTGAATTTTTAGAAGAGTCATATTTAAGTGCAGCTGCTTTTGTTCTCATATTTTTACCTCAAAACCGAGATTTATCTCTTTTATCTCTTGCGTGTACTTTGTTTCATTGGGATCAATAAAACGTATGTCTTGCAACAATAAACCTGTAGAACTGAATTGTTCTTTGAGCTCTTTCATGCCAGAAACTAAAAGTTGTTTGAGTTCCTGATTTTGAGTTGTTATATTGATACTGAGATGTTTTTTTTCAAAAAGGCCAAGACGGATATGTAGTTCTCCATACTCTTTGAGTTTGAGCTCTATATCGCAAAAATAAGCACCGTTTTTATCTTTCTTTACACTGAAATTTCCATCCTCAAGAGCATCGAATTCATAAGGAATATACATTGCTGAAGCGTTAGAGAGGTGTGAAAGAAGCTGATAATAGTCTATCTGCAATGAAAGCTTGTCAACAATATTGAGTAGTTGTGTCTTATTCGGCAGTATAGAGTTTTCCAGTTCCTGTTTTGTTTTTAATAGTGCTGCTTTAAAGTCATT
>JBFEUD010000050.1:0-10378 GCA_041547625.1 Sulfurimonas sp. | reverse complement strand
TATTTTGGTATTAAATTTTTTAAAGCGAAAACAGTAGTTAATCAAAAAGAAAATTAATACTTAAAGCATTTTCATTAAAATATTCTATATAATTAGGAAAATATTTTAAATGAGGTTTTATGCTAGTTCATATCTGCTGTTCGGTTGACAGTCATTTTTTCTTAGAAAAATTACAAAAAGATTTTCCCGAAGAAAAACTGACTGGATTTTTCTACGATCCTAACATTCATCCATACTCAGAATACCAGCTACGCTACCTTGATGTTCAGCGTTCATGCAAAAAACTCGGTATCGATCTGCTCGAAGGCGAATATGATTTTGAAAACTGGATCGATGCTGTACGCGGTCTTGAGAAAGAGCCTGAAAAAGGTGCTCGCTGTGAAGTCTGTTTTGACAAACGCTTCATCACTAGTGCAAAAAAAGCGCTTGAACTCGGCGAGAAAAAGATCACTACCACACTTCTTGTCAGTCCCCTAAAATCCCAAGAACAACTCAAACGTGTAGGCGATGATTTTCATGCAAAACACGGCGTAGAATTTGTTGCCGTAGATTACAGAAGCGGCGGCGGTACTCAGGACCAGTCACGCGTGACAAAAGAGGAACAGCTTTACCGTCAAGATTACTGCGGATGTATCTACGGTTTGACTATGCAAAGAGAGCATCAAGAGAAACTTATGGATGAGATGTTTTCTCCTATTTCTGGACAAACTCTGCCAGCTTCGATTGAAGAACGTTTAGAGATGTATAAGTACCGTAACGAATTGGAAGACAAAGGTGTTAACTATAGAATAATCAAACAAAAGTTTTTAAACTACCGTCAATTTAACTTTAAACTCATTAGCGGTAAAAAAGACGTACTAGATGCCTATGCACTTTCTTACTCTACCCTGCCTAGGAAAAAAGCACAGGGGCGCATCGAATTTGCAGCGAATAATATTCACTATTTTAATCGTGAAGAGATCAAGTTTGTTACACTAGACTTTTTCAATGAACAAAACACTACAAACTACAAAACTGTAAAAGAGCTGATCTATAACCCACTCTCGTTCGAGCAAGAACTTGAATTTAGAAAAAAAATCAACGATACAGATTACGATTTAAGCCCTATAATCATCGTTGAAACTATCCCCGACAACAAGCTTTCAATTGAACTAGATGCTACGACTTATGAGGACGTAAAAGAAAAACTAATCATTATATAATAAATTTTTAGATAAAATATCCCAAAAATATCATTTAAGGCATTAAAATTATGATTATGGATGTTGTAGAGATTCAAAACATATTACCTCACCGTTACCCTTTCTTACTAGTTGACAGAATTACAGAAATTGTAAAAAATGAGTCACTTGTTGGTTACAAAAACGTATCTATTTCAGAACCAGTATTTGAAGGTCACTTCCCTGGTCACCCAATCTATCCAGGTGTTATGATCTTAGAAGGTATGGCTCAAGCTGGTGGTGTTCTAGCATTCAAAAGTATGGACAACCTAAGCGAAGAGGAAGTAAAAAACAAAGTTGTTTACTTCATGAGTATCGATAAAGCAAAGTTTAGAAGCCCGGTAAAACCAGGCGATCGTCTTGAGTACAGAATCTCTGTTATCAAACATAAAGGCGCGATTTGGCTATTAAAAGGTGAAGCTTACGTTGACGGAAAATTAACAAGCGAAGCTGAACTAAAAGCTATGATCGTAGATAAATAAGGTTAAAAATTGAGTAATATTTCCAAACTTGCCGTTATTGAAGACGGTGCAGTTATCGGTGAAAATGTTGAAATCGGACCGTTTTGTTTCGTATCTTCTGAAGCAAAAATTGGCGATGGAACAAAGATCGCACAAGGTGCATGTATCTACGGAAAAACAACGATCGGAAAAAACAATGAGATCTTTTCTCATGCTGTAATCGGTTCAATTCCACAAGACCTTAAATTTGCCGGAGAAGATGTTGAGCTGATCATTGGTGACAATAACAAGATCAGAGAATTCACACTTTTTAATCCTGGAACAAAAGGCGGTGGCGGTAAGACAATTATCGGAAACCACAACCTTTTTATGGGTTACGTTCACCTTGGTCACGATGTAATCATCGGAAACCACTGTATCTTAGCGAATGCAGCTACGTTAGCTGGGCACGTTGAACTTGGTGACTATGTTGTAATCGGTGGGATGACACCTATTCATCAATTTGTTCATATTGGTGATTATGCAATGGTTGGAGGTGCATCTGCACTTTCTCAAGATGTTCCACCATTTTGTATGGCTGAAGGAAACCGTGCCAACTTAAGAGGTCTAAACTTAACAGGTCTTAGACGTCATATAGAAAGAGACGATATTAATGCACTTAAGTCTGCTTATCGTGAACTTTTTGAATTAGGAAAACCTTTAAAAGATACGGCAAGCGAAATTTTAGAAGCTACAAAAAATCATTATGTAACCGATTTATGTAACTTTGTACTAAAAACAAAACGCGGTATTCCGTTTGAAAGGAAGAGTGAAGTATGATCCATAGACATTGTAGCTTTTGTGATGCAAGTGAGAGTGAAACAAATCCACTTATAGCTGGAAATGGCGTTTACATTTGTAAAAACTGTGTAATTTCTGCATATAAAATCATGTTCGGTGATGATAAAGAATCAGAACACGATCATGAGAATAAAGAACTTTTAGATGCAGTTGAAAAACTAATGACACCAAAAGAGTTAGACAACTTTTTAGGGGATTATATTATTGGACAAGAAAGAGCAAGAAAGCTTTTAAGTGTTGCCGTATACAACCACTATAAAAGAATTTTTAAAACTCAGCATGTCGAAGATGATGATACAGAGATTGCAAAGTCAAACATCTTACTTATCGGACCAACGGGAAGCGGTAAAACTCTTATGGCACAAACAATTGCAAGAGTTTTAAACGTTCCTATTGCAATCGCAGATGCTACAAGTTTAACTGAAGCCGGATATGTTGGAGAAGATGTTGAAAACATCCTAACAAAACTAATCCAAGCGGCAGATGGTGATGTTGAACGTGCCCAAAGAGGGATCATCTTCTTAGATGAAGTAGATAAAATTTCACGTATGAGTGAAAACCGTTCAATAACTCGTGACGTTTCAGGTGAAGGTGTACAACAAGCTCTTCTTAAAATCATTGAAGGTTCAATTGTAAACATTCCGCCAAAAGGTGGTAGAAAACATCCAAACCAAGAGTTTACTGCAGTTGACACATCAAATATTTTATTTATTTGTGGCGGTGCATTTGACGGTTTAGAAGAGATTTTAAAACGTAAACAAGGTGAAAACGTACTTGGTTTTGGACACGATAAAAAAACAAAAGACGAGAAAAAACCTACATTTGATATGGTTGAACCTGACGATCTAGTACAGTACGGGCTAATTCCTGAACTAATCGGGCGTTTACCAATTATTGCTTCACTAAACGAGATTACTGAAGATGATATGGTTCGCATCTTAACTGAGCCAAAAAATTCACTGATCAAACAATACGTGAAACTATTCTCTATCGATAATGTAGAACTAAATTTTGAAGAGGATGCTCTTCGTGCAATTGCACAAAAAGCTATCAAGCGTAAAACAGGTGCTCGTGGACTTCGCGCTATTTTAGAAGAAGCCATGATAGATATTATGTACGAACTTCCTGAATACAGCGGTTATGAAGTACTTGTAACTAAAGAAGTTATTGAAAACGGTGAACAACCGGCATATATTAAAAAAACAACACAAAAAACAGCATAAAGGTGAGATATGATATTTAACAAATTTATTGGGCTTTTTTCAAACGATCTTTCAATTGACTTAGGAACTGCAAATACGATCGTTATCGCGAAGGGGAGAGGAATCATTATCAATGAGCCTTCTGTTGTTGCAGTAAAAACAGAAAAATATGGACAAAGCAGAGTACTTGCTGTTGGACATGAAGCAAAAGAGATGGTTGGAAAAACTCCAGGAAATATCAGAGCTATCCGTCCAATGAAAGATGGTGTTATCGCTGACTTTGACATGACAGAGAAGATGATCAGAAAATTCATCGAAAAAGCACATGGAAGAAGTTCACTTATCTCTCCGCGTATTATCATCTGTGTACCATACGGACTGACTCAGGTTGAAAGAAAAGCTGTTCGTGAATCTGCAATGAGTGCTGGTGCAAGAGAAGTTTATCTAATCGAAGAGCCTATGGCTGCTGCAATCGGTGCCGGTGTAGATATCCGTGAACCGCAAGGTAACTTAGTTGTTGATATTGGTGGCGGTACTACTGAAATCGGTGTTGTTTCACTAGGTGGTCTTGTACTTTCAAAATCAATTAGAACTGCAGGTGATAAAATCGATCAAGGTATTATCAACTACGTAAGAAAAAAATATAACTTACTTATCGGTGAAAGAGTTGCTGAAGAGATCAAAATCACTATCGGTACGGCTGTTACTTTAGATGAACCACTGTCAATGATAATCAACGGTCGTGACCAAGTTGAAGGACTTTTAAGCTCAGTAGAACTTACTTCTGACGATGCAAGAGATGCTATGAAAGAGCCTCTAAAAGAGATCGCTGAAGCACTTCGTGATGTTCTTGAAATCATGCCTCCAGATCTTGCAGGTGATATCGTAAACCACGGAATTATCTTAACTGGTGGTGGGGCACTTATCCGTCAACTGGACAAATATCTTTCTGATATTGTTAAAATTCCTGTTTTCGTAGCAGATGAACCGCTTTTAGCAGTTGCTCGCGGAACTGGTCGTGCTTTAGAAGAGATAGACCTACTACAAGAACTTTTCGAGAATGAATAAATCTTCGATTGTATATTTTTTTATACTTCTTGCACTCTTTGTGGGTGCACTGAATTACTCCTCAACAGTACAGAAGCCGTTCATAAGTACACTGAACTTTATTAAAGACGGTTACCACAACACTACAGAATATATTGCAAACAGCTACAACAGACACTTTTTTCAAGCCGATACAATAGATCAACTCAAAGAAGAGTTACAACGTTATGAAAACAATCATCTCGTAATGCAAGAGCTTGCTTCTGAGATTGATGATCTTTATCAAGCAAACGATTCAAATATGAGTATCAATCCAGAAGTACAACTCGTTCGTGCTGTCTCATATCAAAAACTCGGTAACCTCAACCGATTATGGTTAAATGTTAAAGATTATAACAGTTCTAAGATTTATGGCCTTGTGTACAAGGAACTTGTTGCAGGTATTGTAATTCAATATGATGATAAACCTTTAGCACTTTTACATAGTGATATCAAAAGTACTTATGCGGTATATATTGGTGACAACAAAGCTCCGGGAATAGCCCACGGCAATAATGAAGAGAATATAGTTGTTAACTTCATTCCTGCTTGGTTTATTATTAATGAGGGAGATGAAGTAATTACATCCGGACTTGATAATATCTTTTTCAAGGGTCTAAAAGTTGGAAAAGTGATCTCTATCAGTCAATCTGAAGGATATCAAAATGCCGTTATTAAACCCTATTATCAAGCTACTGAACCAAATTACTTTTACATGATTAAGGTCGTAAAATGAGACTTGTTCTACTCAACTTCTTATTACTCTCTAGTTTACTTTTTGCTCAGGACACAAAGCAAGATGTAAGTATAGGTTTCGGTCCTTACATACAATCTCAACCCTATAAAAGCACATCTGATATCATTTTACCATCACCTGTCGTTTTTTTCGACAACTCACTGTTTTATGTACGTTGGACGCGTGTCGGTATGTACTTTTTAGGTGATAAAAAAGAAGATTTTGCATGGGGCTTATCTCTAACTGCACAACCGAGAACTTTAGGCTATAAAGCAGATGATTCAACAATTCTATCAGGTATGGACGAAAGAAAAAGCTCACTTGAAGGCGGTATCGCTTTTAGTGCAAAATATAAAGATACATATATTGAAAACATGCTCTTGCACGATCTTCTCGGTTATCATAACTCTTGGCTTAACAGAACTGAACTCGGTACAAAGTATTCTATTGGAAAAGTAAATTTTTATCCTAGTATAGTAATGCTTTATATGAGTGATAAATTTATGAACTACTATTACGGTGTAAAAGAAAATGAAGTAAATTTAGCACTCAATCGTCCTGCTTATAAAGCAAATAGCGGACTTGAATTTGGTGTACAAACCTATATCGGTTTTCCACTTACAAAAAACGTTTCTGCACTATTTAATCTGAGATACGATTATCTTCCAAAAAGTGCAAAAATTTCTCCACTTGTTGAAGATAATTACATTTATTCAGGATTAGCATCCATTTTATATAACTTCGAGTACTAAACTTCATCAAATATTAAGTGCTTTTTGGCTATAATCTCTAAATTTTATATAGACTATTTCATGGGGTAAAAAATGCCAAAACGCACCGACATAAAAACTATTTTACTTATAGGTTCTGGACCAATTATTATTGGTCAAGCTTGTGAGTTTGACTACTCTGGGACACAAGCTTGTAAAACTCTAAAAGAGCTTGGATACCGTGTAGTTCTTATCAACTCAAATCCAGCGACTATTATGACAGATCCAGAATTTGCAGATAGAACATATATTGAACCGATCAAAGAAGATATCATTGCAAAAATCATCAAAGATGAAAATGTTGATGCAGTACTACCGACTATGGGTGGACAGACTGCTCTAAACGTTGCAATGAGTATGTATGAAAAAGGGATGTTAGAAGGGGTAGAATTTTTAGGTGCAAACCCTGAAGCTATCAGTAAAGGTGAAGACAGACACCTATTTAATGAAGCGATGATCAAAATCGGTATGGATTTACCAAAAAGTAAAAATGCTTACAGCGTTGAAGAAGCTATCGAGGTAGCAAAAGAGATAGGCTTCCCTGTTATTTCAAGAGCTTCATTTACACTTGCCGGTGGTGGTTCAGGTGTAGCGTACAATATGGAAGAGTTTGAAAAGCTTGCTCAAGAAGGGATCTCGGCATCTCCAATTAACGAGATTGAGATTATGGAATCTATGCTTGGCTGGAAAGAGTACGAAATGGAAGTTATCCGTGACAAAGCGGACAACTGTATCATCGTATGTTCAATTGAAAACTTCGATCCAATGGGTGTTCATACCGGGGATTCTATCACAGTAGCACCTGCACTTACACTGACAGATAAAGAGTACCAAAGAATGCGTGATGCTTCTTTTGCAATCTTACGTGAAATCGGTGTTGACACTGGTGGATCAAACGTTCAGTTCTCAATCGATCCAAAAACAGGACGTATGATCGTAATCGAGATGAACCCACGTGTATCTCGTTCATCTGCACTAGCTTCAAAAGCAACAGGTTATCCGATTGCAAAAGTTGCTACACTGCTTGCTGTTGGTTTCACACTTGATGAGATCACAAACGATATTACAGGTACTCCTGCAGCGTTTGAACCTGTTATTGACTACGTAGTAACAAAAGTACCGCGTTTTACGTTTGAGAAATTCCCTGAAGCTATAAGTACACTTTCGACGTCAATGAAATCAGTTGGTGAAGCTATGGCAATCGGTCGTACATTTAAAGAGTCTCTTCAAAAAGCTCTTTGTTCACTTGAAACTGGACTATGTGGTTTAGATCCAATTAAAGATGCTGATGATGAATTTGTAAAACACGAAATTCGTCGTCCAAATGCAGACAGAATTCTTTACGTTGCCGAAGGCTTCCGTAGAGGACTTAGCGTTGAAGAGATGTTTGAACTATGTAATATTGATCCTTGGTTCCTATATCAACTTGAAGAGCTAATCGAAGCTGAAAAAGCTATGAGTGATAAAGTTCTTTTTGAAGAAGAAGCTATGAGAACTGCTAAAGTTGACGGTTTCTCAGATAAGAGAATTGCACAACTTATTTCACAAAATACAGATGCAACTGTAAGTGAAAACGATGTGTTTGAGGCTAGAAAAAAACTTGAAGTAAGACAAGAGTTCAATGAAGTAGATACTTGTGCAGCTGAATTTGAAGCGTTAACACCGTATCTTTATTCAACAACAAACATCACAAAACTTCCGAGAACAACGAGAGAATCAGATAAGAAAAAAGTTCTAATTCTTGGTGGTGGTCCAAACAGAATCGGTCAAGGTATCGAATTTGATTATTGTTGTGTTCACGCAGCATTTGCTTTAAAAGAGATGGGTATTGAAACTATCATGTATAACTGTAACCCTGAGACTGTTTCAACAGACTACGATACATCAGATGTACTTTATTTCGAACCAATCGATTTTGAACATGTTAGAGAAGTAATTGATAATGAAAATCCTGATGGTATTATCGTACACTTTGGTGGACAAACTCCACTAAAACTAGCAGATGGTCTGACAAAAATCGGTGCTAAAATTTCGGGAACACCTTCAGCTGTTATTGACTTAGCTGAGGATAGAGAGCAGTTTTCCGATTTCGTTAACAAGCATGGACTAAAACAACCTGCAAATGGTTTAGCTCGTACAAAAGAGGAATCTTACGTTATTGCTGAACAACTAGGGTACCCTGTACTTGTTCGTCCATCATTCGTTCTAGGTGGACGTGGTATGAGAATCGTGTACTCAGAAGATGAGCTTCGTCAATATATGGACCTTGCTATCTCCGTATCAAATGAAGCTCCAGTTCTTATTGACAAGTTCTTAGATCAAGCAATTGAATTAGACGTTGATTGTATCTCTGATGGTACAGACGTATATATTGGTTCTGTTATGCAGCATATTGAAGAAGCGGGTATTCACTCTGGGGATTCAGCATGTTCACTTCCTCCTGTAAACTTATCTAAAGAGATGATTGAGAAAGTTGAAGCACAAACAAAAACGATTGCTCTTGGTTTAGGTGTATGCGGTTTAATGAATGTTCAATACGCTATCTATGAAGGTGAAATTTATCTAATCGAAGTAAACCCTAGAGCTTCTCGTACAGTTCCTTTTGTTTCTAAAGCGACTGGTATGCCATTAGCAAAAGTTGCAACACGTGTAATGATGGGTGAGAACTTAAAAGATTCACTTGCATACTACGATAAATATAACATTGTTGAAGAGGTAAACGGTCTACTTCGTCCTAAACTTAAAGGTCATATCTCTGTTAAAGAAGCTGTATTCCCATTCCACAAACTTTATGGTGCTGACTTAGTTCTAAGCCCTGAGATGAAATCGACTGGTGAAGTTATGGGGATCAGTTCTAACTTCGGTATCTCATTTGCAAAAGCGCAGTTAAGTGCAGGCAACAACATCCCAACTCAAGGGACTTGTTTCTTATCTTTTGTCGATGCAGACAAAGCACAAGGTGCTATAATTGCTAAAGATCTGGTACGCCAAGGGTTTAAACTTGTAGCAACAAAAGGGACACAAGAAGTGATTGCAGCTGCAGGCGTTGAGTGTGAAGTAGTTCTTAAAATCTCTGAAGGTCGCCCAAATATTGAAGATGCCATGAAAAATAACGAGATCGCTATGGCAATCAATACGTCAGATAATAATACAAGTAAAAAAGACGCAGTTGTAATTCGTCAAGAAGTTTTAAAACGTAATATTCCTTATTTTACGACTCTAAGCGCTGCACGTGCTGCAGTTCTTGCACTTGACGAAATGAAAGATGATTCATGGTCAAAAGCAACAGCACTTCAAGACTTTTTAGTATAAAAGATCAAGTTATCCTAACACAAACCGACACTACTGTCGGTTTTGTTTCTCAAAATGCTAAGTCTTTAGCAGACATCAAAACTCGTCCAAATACCAAGCCATTTATTAAAGTTTACAATTCTCTGAAAAGTTTACAAGATGCACATAAAAGAGTTCCAAAAACTCAAAAAAGAGTTCTTCGTAGAGCGAAGAAGTGCACATTTATTGTTAAGAATGAAGCATTTCGTATAGCTGCATATCCTTTACATTCAAATATATTACGTAATTTAAACTGGGTTTATTCTACCTCTGCAAATGAAAGCGGTAAGAAATATGATAGAGCATTTTGTCAATCAAAAACTGATATAATTATAGAAGATCTCAATGAATTAGAAGAAAAAACAGCTTCTAAACTCTTTAAGATCAACAATAAAAAAATAAAGAGATTACGATGAGTAAATTTTTGCAAGCTTTGTTATCTGGAATGTTTTTCACATTTATCTTAGACTTTTTTCTCTTCTTGGGAATTAAACTGAACTACATTGATTTTTATGAGATAGACGTGTATTACAACGTTCTCTTCGCAGATAATCAAGATCTGCTATTATTCCTACTCTTTACACTTATTATAGGGTATGTGACAGTGTATAAAAGTATGAAACTATCCCTTATATTAGTAGGTAGTTTAATTATTTTAAGTTTTTCTACCTTAAATACTCCGATTGGAAAAAATGTAGGAGCATTTGTACTCTTACAAGAGGATGTAATACTC
>JBFEUD010000049.1:0-10400 GCA_041547625.1 Sulfurimonas sp. | reverse complement strand
TTTTAGAAATATTTAAATATAATACTAATATAATAATTTTTAATGATAAAAGTATATTTTACGGGATTGTGGTTATGACAAAAGAAGAGGTACTCGAGCAGCTTAGATCTGCTAAATCAGCACATATTAAATGGGTGCAAAAAGCAAAACTGCTTATAAATGGGATTGATATAGAAGAGACAGCAATCCCTGTGGATTCTACGGAGTGTAGTTTTGGAAAGTGGTTTTACAGTGACGGGCAAATATTAAACTCTTTATCAAATAACCCTTTAGAGTGTATGCAAAATATTGAAAGATTGCACTTTAAATTGCATGATCAATATTTACAGATCTTTAATATCTATTTTTCTCATGAGAAAAAACCTGGCTTTTTCTCAAAACTTTTAGGTAAAAAAAGAAAAGAGATTAGTCAGAGTGAACATGATTTGGCAGAGGAGGCTTACTATAAGATGGAAGAGATCTCAAAAGAGCTTTTGGAAGAGATTAGCAGGCTTGAGAGACGTTTAGTAGCAATTCCGAAATCTAAGATAGAAGAATTGGTATAAAATAGGAAATTTTTATAATAGTATTACCTTTATATAAGGAATAATGTTATAAACTCTTATCTATGAATAACCATAATGTTGTGGCAAAAAAGAAATTTGGACAAAATTTCTTACAAGACCAAGAAGTTTTAAGAAAAATCGTCGAAGCGATGCCCAAAAATGATAATAAAATTGTTGAAATTGGGCCTGGCTTAGGTGATTTAACTAAATTTTTAGTTGATGTCAAAAGTGTAGAAGCTTTTGAGGTAGATACCGATTTATGTAAACTGTTACAGAGTAAATTTCGAGAAGAGATCAATACCAAGCGACTCCATATAAACTGTGGAGATGTTTTAGAAGCTTGGCAGAGTGAGCTTGTTGATGAGCCGTATGATTTAGTGGCAAACCTGCCCTATTATATTGCGACAAATATCATCTTAAAAGCCCTTGCAGATCCAATGTGTAAAAATATACTCGTAATGGTTCAGCTTGAAGTTGCAGAGAAGTTTTGCGCAAATGAAGGTGAAAAAGTTTTTGGTTCTTTGGGAGTCATTACCCAAAGTGTAGGCAATGCTAAAATAGTAGTAAAAGTGCCTCCGACAGCTTTTGATCCTCAGCCAAAAGTTGATTCTGCAGTTTTTCTTATTGAGAAGCAAAAAGACAGATCAGATAAAGGATTCGAGGAACTGCTAAGAGTTGCATTTACGCAACCTCGTAAAACTTTGATGAAAAATCTTTCTGCAAAATACGAAAAACAAAAACTTCAAGAGGCTTTTAATGAATTAGAGCTTTTATCGACTATCAGGCCTCATCAAGTTTCAACTAAGGACTATCACCAACTCTATAAAAAAATCATATAAATATACAAGGAGTTTGGATGGCAGAAGAGACTACAGAGGTACAACAAAAACCTCAAACGGATCGTAAAGCAAACTATAGAAGAAATTCTAACCGTTCAAGAACAAATAACCCGAATAAATCTTCAGATGAAAAATCTGCAAAACCTGCAAATAACAGAAGTAAAAGCAATAATAGAGGTGGAGGCTCAAGAGGGCGTAGACAATCTACACCAGTAGATGAAAACCTAAAATCTTTCGTTGTAAAAAACCAATAAGCTCAGAAAAAAAGACTTAATCCACACTACAAGCTAGATCTTAATTCAAAAGCAAAAGTGCGTATCACTCCACTTGGTGGTTTAGGTGAAATCGGTGGAAATATCGCCGTTTTCGAAACAGAAAATGAAGCGATTTTAATCGATGTAGGGATGAGTTTCCCTGATGAAGAGATGCATGGTGTAGATATTTTAATCCCTGATTTTGCATATCTAAGAGAGATTAAACATAAAATTGTAGCGGTAATTATTACGCACGCCCATGAAGACCACATCGGTGCTATGCCGTATCTTTATAAAGAGATGCAGTTCCCGATTTACGGAACACCTTTACCGTTAGCAATGATTGGAAACAAGTTTGATGAGCATCATTTAAAAGATTGTAGAAAATACTTTAATCCGATTGAGAAGCGTCAAGTATATAAAATTGGAAACGACTTTGAGATCGAGTGGATGCATATGACACACTCGATCATTGATTCTTCGTCGTTAGCAATTACAACAGAAGCTGGTACTATTATCCATACGGGTGACTTTAAAATTGACCATACTCCAGTAGATGGATATCCGGCAGACTTACACCGTTTAGCTCACTATGGTGACAAAGGAGTTCTTTGTTTACTAAGTGACTCTACAAACTCTCACAATCCAAATCCTACACCATCTGAATTAAGTGTAGCTCCGGCGTTAGATCGTGCATTCTCTAAAGCTGAGGGCAGGGTAATCCTATCAACATTCAGTTCAAACATCCACCGTGTATACCAAGCGATACAGTATGGTGTAAAACATGGACGTAAAGTGTGTGTTATCGGTAGAAGTATGGAGAGAAATATCGAGATTGCAATGCAATACGATTATATTAGATTCCCGAAAAATATCTTCGTTGATGCGGACGAGGTATCTCGCATGAATGATAAAGACGTGCTTATCGTAACAACAGGTTCACAAGGGGAGGCAAATTCTGCTCTATTTAGAATGAGTATCGGTGAACACAGACATATCAAGATTAAACCGACGGATTTAATCATCCTTTCTTCTCGTGCAATTCCAGGAAATGAGGGAAGTATTTCAAATATGATGAACTTTATCCAAAAATGTGGTGCTACTGTTTCGATGGATAGAGATATTCACGTTTCTGGACATGCTTCGATCGAAGAGCAAAAACTGATGTTACGTCTTGTAAATCCTAAGTTCTTCTTACCTGTTCACGGTGAGTATAACCACGTTATGAAGCATAAAGAGACAGCTGTAGTATGTGGCGTTCCTGAAAGAAATATTCTTCTTATGACAGACGGAGAGCAAATTGAAGTTGCACCGAAATATATGAGAAAAGTGAAAACTGTTAAAACAGGTAAAACATATATTGACAACCAAAACAACCTTGAGATCGAAGATGATATCGTAATTGATCGTCAAAAGCTTGCTAATGACGGTGTTGTAATGATCGTTGCTGAAGTAAGTGAGCAAGACGGTAAAATGATAAATAAACCGAAAGTAACTTCATTTGGTTTAGTAGCAGACAAAAAAGACAAAGCGTTCGCTAAAGAGATTGAAGATGTATTAGAGCACTTCTTAATCAATATGAAACCGGGTCTTATCAATAACCATAAAGCATTTGAAGCTGATTTACGTCAAGCGGTACGTAAACATATCTATAGAAGAATGAAAAAATACCCGCTTATCGTTCCACACACTTTTATCCACTAAGAAATTATATAAGTGCATTTTTGCACTTATGTGAATCTCATGAAAACAATATTATTTTTTTTATTGACTCTCTCTTTATTAGAAGCTTCCAATGTTACAAGAGAAAAGATCCTGATGGGTACATTTATCGGAATGGAATTGGAAAAAAAGGATGTTGATTTTTCACAAGAAGCTTTCCAAATAGCAAAAGATGTTGAAAACAGCATATCTACATATAAACCTGACTCTACAGTTTCAAAATTGAACCGTTATAAAAATGTATTTTTGGATGAGTACAGCTATGAAGTGCTCCGTATTAGTAAAAAAGTTTATAAACAAACTGATGGATATTTTGATCCTACAGTCGGTTCTATAACAAAAGATCTTTACAAGTTTGGAGCAGGGGAGTTTATTCCATATCCGCTGCTTTTAAAAGAGAAGCATATCTCTTTTTCAAAAGTAAAATTCAATAAAGAGTATGCAGTATTGAATCAAGAGATGAAAGTTGATTTTGGCGGTATGGGTAAAGGGTATGCTGTCGATAAAATGGCAAATGCTTTAAAAGAGAAAGGTGTAAAAAAGTTCGTAATATGGGCTAGCGGTGATATACGTTGCCTGAAAACTTGTAAGATCAAGGTCAATAATCCTTTAGATAGCAGACCTCTTGCAGAGTTCACGACTAACAAAGAGGAGATGGCTGTTAGCACCAGCGGTAATTATAATCGCTATGTGGGTTCTGTAAAAAACAACCATCTTATTGATCCAAAAACAAAAAAACCGCAACAGCTATTTATCTCCATCACTTTAATCGCACCAATTGATAATGCTTTACTTGATGCTTATGCAACTGCTGTGAGTGTAATGCCGAAAGAAAAAGCATATAGCTTTTTAAAAGAGCATAAGATAGCCTATATAATTTTAGCAAGTGACGGTTCTTTCCATATAAGCAAAAATATTTCCGATTATGTTAAAGAGCTAATCCTTCCACATACTTTTAAATAACCAAAAAAATACTAATGGAATCAGTGACATATAGAGTACAAAAGAAATGAGCTTGAGATAGCTGAAGTATGGTGAAATATTAATAATCAAAAAGGGTGAAAAAATCTCCAAAAATTGTACTAATAACAGGGCATAGATCACAATAAGAGTGTAAGTTTTCTTTTGATAAGAGGTAAATATTAAAAAATGGATCACCACAAAGCTTAAAAGTCCAAAAGCGAAAATATGAGGTAAAATCAGTTTGAGTAAGCCTGCATTCGTTTTTTGTGTAATTGCTTCACCGTCTCCTAGATAATAGTGCATAATGGCTTCAGGGTCAAAACCTATTTTATGTTCGAAAAGCATAAGTGCACTAACTAACAAAAGTAAAACAAAACAGGCAAAATAGATAATTGAATATTTGTAAGCATTATGCAAAGTAAAACCTTTTGAGGCCAAGGATAGAGATGAGAATGCCTATCAGATGCCAACACCAAAAAGCGGATAAAAATCCGTAGATCAAAAAGTCAAAATGGTAAAAATAGCTGAGTGGCAAAAAGATTAAGGAAAAAAGGGCACTAATCATAAAACTGTTAAGTATCCATAAAAATATTTTTTGTGTGCTAAATAAACGGATAAAAATAGTGCTTAAAAGAAATACGCTAAACATTGTAAAAAAGATTTCCGTATGCCAAAACTCCAACAATACTGCATAATCAATCGGATCGAGGAACTCCTCTGCATTTCCGTAAAGTGTACTTTTTACTGCTTTGAAGAAGATCCCGAAACTCGAGTATTTAACAAAAAAATCAGCTATAAGATATAAAAGAAAAAAAGCCAATAACGAGCTTAAAATAGGTTTCATTACAGGATCTTTTCTAAGATCTTTTACGAGAGTAAATTTCACTTTTGAGCCTTTAAAACAAGATTATAGATCTGCATCGCTATATTAGCACTCTCAGTTACACTTCTGGCACTGAGAGTAGCACCTGTAATTGTAGAGATATTTTTTGGAATATTTAGGTGCTCGGTTGTCGGGGTATTTGCAAACTGTTTTTTCCATGTATCGCTAGGAATATATTCTAAAGGCTCATTAAACGCTACAACTTCGATCGATTCTAAAACACCGTGTGAATTAATAGTATAAAGATAAACACCGTTTTTTGAACGGATCTTGTTTGAAAGTAAAATAGCATAAGCAATATGCTGGGATTCTTTAGAAACTTTGTATGTACGAACTATAGAAGAGTTTAATTTCGTTTTTGCAGCTTTTTGAATTTCTTGCTTTTGTACTTTTTTTAGGATGATGTTTTTTTCTACGATTACGGCATCGTTACCAAAATTGTTTTTTAGAACTTCTTGTGGTGTTAGCAGCATACCTGCACTAAGTTGTAGTGCAGATAATAATAAGAGGAGAAATTTCATAATGGTCCCTTAGAAGATAAACCCTAAAGATATGCTAGTAGTATCACTTTTTCCAAAACCACCTTTTTGCATAGCATGGTCAAGTTTGATGACAACTTGATTATGCGGAAAGTAGTTTACACCGAAGGTTGTGATATCCGTGCTTTTATTTGTAGTTCCGTCAGCAAGTTTTGCTTGAGGAGAAAGCTGTTCATATTGAACAAACACAGGAAGCATATCACTAGAGTTTGTTAAAGACAATATATCAAAACTAGCGTTAATGTAACCACCGTAACCGCTTTTTACAGCTGTTGCATTTAGATCCTCAGCATGTGAACGGCTAGCATAGGCATATTCACCATATACTCTCAAACCTGCATTTTTATAATCCATGTGAATGTCTGCAATTGTTGTTCTTGAGTGTGTAAAATCTGTTGAAACAGCATTGTATACAGAGCCTCCTACAAGTAAACCGTTAATACCCGTATAATCAACTCTTGCAATACCCGCTAAATTTGGATCTGTTTGTTTAAATGATCCGCCGCGTCCGTTACGTATCCAGCTGTTTCCACTATCTTCAGTTTTTAAAGCACTCATAGCAGCGATTTTATATTCAATATTATCAGAAAGCTGACCATACACCATTAATCCGCTGTCATGCCAAGTAGAAGGGATAATATATTTTTCTGTTAACGGTCTTTGTACCGTTGTGAATAGAGTAGGTTCATGTTTTTCATTAATGAGCCCCATAGGTACCAACATATGACCGGCACGAATATTTGCATATTTATTGATCAAGAAATCAAGATACATAAACTCTACAACTACGTAACCGCTGTTTGTGTTACCGTCTTCTGCACCGCCATGTTCAAATTCTAATTCAGCATTTAATATAATGTTGTCTGAAAATCTGTAACCTATATATGGAACAAATCGGTATACATCAAGTTTTGATTTTCCATCTTCTTTATTATAAGCATAGAACATCTCTCCGTAACCGCCGATACTTAGAGGTGATTTTGAGTAGTAAACTTTTGAAGCGGCACTAGCAAGACCGCTGTAAGATTTTGTAGTATCTACAACATTGAAACCTACACCGGTCTTTAGTGAACTGGTTTCATCAGCAAGTGTTTGTGTAATTTCTCTAAGTTCAGCAATTTCTGCTTTAAGCGCTTCGATTTCATCGTTTGCATGTATCTGCGTAGCTAATAATGTTGATGCAGCTACTGCAATTGACCATTTACGTAAATTCATCTTTTTTCCTTTATGAATATGATATCTATTATCATAATTGATTTGTGAAATAGTTCCACATCTTTACTTAAATTATTATTAATTTAATAATCATTATCAATATTAAAAATAAAATATTAGCTATACAAAACAAATAGTGTATAATTACGAACATATAAATCTAAAGGTAAAACCTTGTCAGAGAATAAAAATACAGAATTTGAAAATGCAGTAAAAATGATGATGGAGCATGTGGGAGAAGATCCCTCTCGTGAAGGGCTTTTAGATACTCCAAAACGTGTAAGAAAAGCGTATGAATTTATTTACGGCGGTTATAAAGAAGACCCCAGGGAGATCCTATCAACAGCACTTTTTACAAGTACAAATGATGAGATGGTACTTGTAAAAGATATTGAGTTTTATTCAACATGTGAGCACCATTTACTACCTATTATAGGGCGTGTCCATGTAGCATATATACCGGATGGAAAAGTAGTAGGACTTTCAAAGATTCCTCGTGTTGTAAATGTGTTTGCGCGCCGTATGCAGATTCAAGAGCAATTAACGGAGCAGATCGCAGATGCGATTATGGATACAATCGAGCCAAAAGGTGTTGCCGTTGTTGTTGAAGCACGTCATATGTGCATGGAGATGAGGGGAGTGGAAAAAATAAACTCTACAACAACATCTTCGGCTCTTCGCGGTTTATTTAAAAAAGATGACAAAACAAGAGCAGAATTTTTCTCTTTAATTAACTCTCCGTCTGGGAGTAAATTTTAACATATGCCGCTTTCATCACTAAAAGAGAAACTTGGCAATAAAAACTATTCAGTTGCATTTGGCGAAATTGTAAAGATCAATGCAACCGTCATTATTGCAAAAGGTTTGCGTGTAAGCATTAGTGATATGGTCAAAATTGTCTCCAACGAAACAGCTCAAGAAACAGTCGGAATGGTGACGGAGATTGACGGAAACTCTTTTTATATTACCCCTTTTAGCTTTGTAGAGGGATTCCGTTCCGGGGATCGTGTTTTTCTTGATGCAACAGGGCTAAATATTCCTGTAGGTGATGCTCTTTTAGGACGTGTCGTTGATCCTTTTATGCGACCGATTGACGGTAAGGGATCGATTGAAAGTGCAAAACTCTCTCCGATTATCAAGGCACCGATTGCAGCGATGAAGCGCGGTATGATTGATGAAGTATTTGGAGTAGGGGTTAAAAGTATTGACGGGCTTTTAACTTGCGGAAAAGGGCAAAAGCTAGGGATATTCGCAGGAAGTGGTGTCGGTAAATCTACCCTTATGGGTATGATTGTTAGAGGCTCCGAGGCTCCGATTAAGGTTGTCGCACTTATCGGTGAGCGTGGGCGTGAGGTTCCTGAATTTATAGAAAAGAATCTTGGCGGTGATCTTACTAACACTGTTATTGTTGTTGCAACAAGTGATGATAGCCCTTTAATGAGAAAATATGGTGCATTTGCTGCAATGAGTGTAGCAGAGCATTTTAAAGACAAAAACCAAGACGTGCTATTTATTATGGACTCTGTTACACGTTTTGCCATGGCACAGCGTGAGATCGGCTTGGCACTTGGTGAGCCTCCTACATCAAAAGGGTATCCACCTTCATCTTTAACTCTTTTACCACAGTTGATGGAGCGTGCAGGAAAAGAGGTAGGAAAAGGGAGTATTACAGCATTTTTTACCGTACTTATAGAGGGTGATGATATGAGTGACCCGATTGCCGATCAGTCCCGCTCTATTTTAGATGGGCATATTGTACTCTCTCGTGAAATGACAGATTTCGGTATCTATCCGCCTGTACATATTTTAAATTCTGCTTCGCGTGTAATGAACGATATTATCTCTGAAGAACATTACAAAGCAGCTATGAAGTTCCGCCGTCTTTACACACTTTTAAAAGAGAATGAAACACTTATCAGAATAGGTGCTTACAATAAAGGGACAGATCCTGAACTTGACGAGGCGATAGATAAAAAAGAATCTATGCAGCGTTTTATTGCTCAGGGTGCAATGTTTAAAGTTGTTTTTGAAGAGGTCGTAAACGAACTTATTGAGATAATGGCGTAATTATCTTTTATATTCTCCGACAATGGATGCAGATTCCATCCATGCATCGCGCTCTTTTGTAAGCTCTTGATTTACAGTGATTGCCAGTTTTTTTTGCGAGAATTTTTCAAAGGTTCTCATTAATGTTTTTATCTCCGTATCCAAACCGAAAATATCTATGTAAGAGTAGATAATACTTTCTGCTTTGGTATAAGTTCTTTTTGAAAGAAGTTGTTTGATTTTTGTCTGAAAACTAAGACGAAGCAGATCTCCTGTTTTTGCACTCCTGCTTTTTAGGACTATGAGCTCTCCCAAAATATTTTTAATCTCTTTGAGATCCCCTTTGAGTGCAAGGCTTTCACACTGATCCATAAGTTTTGACCAATGACTTTCAAGCATTTTGGAGAGTTTAAGAGGCTCTAACTGTTTTGCTTGATCCATTGTAAGATAACAATTAAAAAAATCATTTCTTTCATAAAAATCGAGTAAGGTTTTTGTATTGCTCGCAAGCTCAAATAGGTCTTGCAAATGTTCACGGATTTGAGGAATATACTGAATTTGCTTGATTTTTTCAATCGCCATAGCAGTATTGGTTTTATAGATATCTTTTTTAATCTCTTGCAGTTTATTTTGCAGTGTATCCAATAGATCTTGATATTGTGGGAGTTGGGCAAAATTATCGTTTCTTTTGATTAACAGGGCAATGTTTTGATAGTTTTTTGTTTTGAGAGCATTGAGGAAAAGTAGAAAATCTTTATTGTTCTGTATTAAAAGTTTTACCAGTAGCTTTTTTGATTGAACACTTTTATAGACCGATAATATCTCTTCAGCTATATCTACTCTTCCGATCTTTATCTGCTTTTGTGCGAACTCAAATGTTTTTTTAAACTCATCTTCAAGCTTTTTGTAGGGATATGTTCGTTTTAAAGCAGGATAATTCTCACTGATAGAATAGGCTAAATGGTGTTTTTTTGCTAATACTAGCATATGAAACTTCTTATATTGCTCAAAAGAGTTCATCACAAGACTGATATCTTCTTTTTTACTTTTTATAGTTGAAAATTGACTGAGCAGTATCATCGCTTCTTGTTTATTTGAACTTATCAGTGTGTCTAGTGCCTGATTATATAGTTTATTATATGTTTCTTCAAGTTCTTGGTATGCAGATGAAGATTTTAGTAAAGGATTTTTTTCAACAAGTAAATAAGCTCGTTCAAGTAAATTTCTTTGTATCAGTTCTTCAAACTCTTGAAGTGCCGAAAAAGATGTTTTTTCCACACTATTGTCTTCAAGTACTGCAACTACTGTGTCCTTTTGTATTAAGGTCAAAAATTTTATGTTCAAATTAAATTTAAGCAGTTCGTTAGATACCACTTTTTGTCGTTCTAGATCTA
>JBFEUD010000048.1:0-10486 GCA_041547625.1 Sulfurimonas sp. | reverse complement strand
TGAAGCACCTCATAGTTTGGCATTTTTATTTCCGGAATTCATAATCCCAAGTAGTATGAAAGTTTGGTTCTATATCGCTTTTATGGCACTGATTTCAACACTTTCACAATGGCTGCTTACAAAAGCCTATAGTGCAAAAAGTTTGAGTGTAGTGGGAGTAATCAGTTATACTAATATTCCTTTTGCAATCGGATTTGGTTTTTTACTGGGAGATGCTTTTCCAGATACTTTAACATTTTTAGGAATTTTTCTTATTGTTTTAGGGGGAGTATTAGTGAGTAGAAAAAAAGGGTAAAAAATAATATAATACTTGTATCAAGGAGTTAAAATGAAATATATTTTGATCTGTTTAATTACTATGTTAAGTTTAAATGCTTGTAGTTCGAAAAATAGCGGGGTTTCAGATAAAGAGTATTACCGTTCAAATAGTGCGAGTGAAAAATCTTTAGATAAATTGGATCGAGAATAGGTGAGTCGAGCTTACAGCTCAGACTCGTGTTTCGCTAAGTATTCAGCTACACCTTCAGTTGAAGCTTTCATACCTTCGTCACCTTTTTGCCAACCAGCTGGACATACTTCACCATACTCGTTAGTAAACAGCATAGTATCAACCATACGGATCATCTCATCAATGTTACGTCCAAGTGGTAAGTCGTTGATAACTGCGTGACGTACTGTACCGTCTGCATCAATTAAGAATGAACCGCGAAGTGCTACAGATTCACCGAAAAGTACATCATAATCTCTAGAAATTTGTTTGTTTAAGTCAGCTACTAGTGGATATTTAATTCTTCCGATACCACCTTTTTCAACTGGAGTTTCTCTCCATGCAAAGTGTGAGAATTGAGAATCTACTGATACACCGATTACGTTAATACCACGGCTTGTGAACTCTTCGATTCTGTGAGAGAAAGCGATAATTTCAGATGGACAAACAAACGTAAAGTCTAACGGGTAGAAGAAAAGTACTGCACCTTTTTCCCCTAGGTTGTTCATTAGGTTGAAGTCTTCTACGATTGAACCGTCAGCTAATACTGCTGTTGCTGTAAAGTCTGGAGCTTTTTTTGTTACTAACATTATATATGTCCTTTTTTTGAATTAAATTACCAAAATTCTATCTAAAATTGATTAATAAACTTTTTGCCGATCTAGCTAAATGATTATTTTAAGTCAATGATAACTTTTATCTTTTAGGTACTCATATCAAATTAATAAATTATAATGTATAATGCCGACGATTTATGAAGCATGACTTTATATTTCAATAAACAATCGATGACGGGAGATAAATAATGTCACAAAAAGAGTACATATTTACTTCAGAGTCTGTAACAGAAGGGCATCCTGATAAGATGGCTGATCAGATCAGTGATGCAATTCTGGATTATATTATTGAAAATGATAAAAATGCTAGAGTTGCATGTGAAACTCTAGTATCTAATGGTTTTTGTGTAATAGCAGGCGAACTGAAGACAACGGCGTATGCGCCAATGCAAGAGATTGCAAGAAAAGTAGTTCAAGAGATAGGCTATACTGATGCAACATACGGTTTTGATTACCGTTCTGCTGCAGTTTTAAATGGAATTGGTGAACAATCACCTGATATTAATCAAGGTGTTGATCAAGCAAGCGGTGAGATCGGTGCAGGTGACCAAGGTTTAATGTTTGGATATGCATGTCGTGAAACAGATGTGCTTATGCCTTTACCGATTTACCTGTCACATCGTTTAACGCAAAGACTAGCTCAAGTAAGAAAAGAGGGCATTGTTCCATATCTTCGTCCTGACGGAAAAGCACAAATCAGTGTGAAGTATGTTGATGGAAAACCGGTTTCTGTTGAAACGGTAGTTGTGTCAACACAACATGCTCCAGATGTTGCTCAAGAGCAGATCCATGAAGATGTTATCAATGAAGTAATCAAAGCAGTTATTCCTGCTGAGATGATGCATGAAGGTACAGTTTTCCATATTAATCCTACAGGAAAGTTCGTAATCGGCGGACCTCAAGGTGATGCGGGTCTTACAGGACGTAAGATTATTGTAGATACTTATGGTGGAAGCTGTCCTCACGGTGGTGGAGCGTTCTCAGGAAAAGATCCGACCAAGGTTGACAGAAGTGCTGCATATGCTGCAAGATGGGTTGCTAAAAACTTAGTAGCTTCAGGTGCATGTGATAAAGCTACAATCCAAGTAGCATACGCAATTGGTGTTGTACAACCTGTATCAATTATGGTAGATACTCATGGAACAGGAAAAGTAGAAGAGGAAAAACTTGAAGCATGTGTAAAAGAGATTTTCGACCTTTCACCTGCAGGAATCATCAGAGACCTAGATCTTCTTCGTCCAATTTATAGAAAAACAGCGGCTTACGGTCACTTTGGTAGAGAAGAAGATACTTTTACTTGGGAAAAAACAGATAAAGTTGAAGCTATCAAAAGCTTCCTAAAGATCTAAGTGTAACTAATTATTACACTTAGTAAACTATATGATAAGTTTTAGCTACATTTAAAACTCTTCATTGTATAGTTACTTTCATAATTATTACAGGAGAAAATAATGGCAGTATATATTAATGATACATGTATTAACTGTGGTGCTTGTATTGATGAGTGTCCTACAGAAGCTATCGTAGATGAGGATGATAATCCGACGGGTGAAGAAATTTATTACGTATACGGTGATAAATGTGTTGAATGTGTTGGTCACCACGATGAGCCAGCATGTGCTACTGCATGTCCTACAGAAGGTTGTATCGTATGGGATGCTATCGGAGATTCTCCAGAGCACCGTACAGACATCACTGATGAGCAACGTGCAAATCAAGAACCAGTAGTAGAATAATTCTAATTTACTGAAAAGTGAGGCTTTTGCCTCACAACTTCTGTCGAAAAATCGACATCTTTCCTAAAATAAATCAAAAAAATTAAACTTTAAACTAAAATATACTTTTTTTTAGATATAATCGCACCCTAATTTTATATTTTCAGAGGAGATTTGATGGAACGTACACTATCAATCATCAAGCCAGATGCAGTTGCAAAGGGTGTTATAGGTAAAATTTTAGACCGTTTTGAAAGCAATGGTCTTAAAATAGCAGCTACTAAAAAACTTCAATTAAGCAGAGCTGATGCAGAAGCATTTTATGCAGTTCATGCTGAGAGACCTTTTTTCAACGATTTAGTTGATTTTATGATTAGTGGACCGGTTGTTGTTTCAGTTTTAGAAGGTGAAAATGCAATGCAAAAGAACCGTGATCTTATGGGTGCTACTAACCCTAAAGAAGCTGAAGCTGGTACAATCCGTGCAGATTTCGCTGAAAATATAGATGCTAATGCAGTTCACGGAAGTGATTCATTAGAAAATGCAGCGATTGAAATTGCTTTCTTTTTCTCAGAAAGAGAAATTTCATAATTTAAGCTGTATTTTTGAAAATACTACTTAGAAAAGTAACAAAAACTCCATTAGACTTTGAAATAGAGTCTAATGATATAACTTTTAAAGGTTATTTGGAGTATCATAGCCCCAAGTTAACTTTGCTCAAAGCAAAATTAAACGGGAAGCTGGATAAACCTTGCGATATTTGCGCAGAGGATATGAAGATTTCGATAGATGAAGATATAGAGTTTTTTATATCTGACGGTATCTATGAAAGTAATGATGACATCGAACTTGATGTTGTCGAATCTTTCGATGGTCATGCAGACTTAGATGAACTTTTGCATTCAGAAATCGAACTTATTAAAAGCGATTATCACTCTTGTGATAATTGTAACGAAGATTAAATTTAAAAAAGGAATAGATTATGGCAGTACCTAAGAGAAGAGTGTCTCATTCACGTGCAGCAAAACGTAGAACACACTATAAAATTTCTTTAGCTCGTCCAGTTAAAGATAAAGACGGAACTTACAGATTACCACACCACATCAATCCTACAACTGGTGAGTATAAATAGTAAATGGTAACAATTGCAATTGATGCAATGGGAGGGGACTTTGGTCCCGAACCAATTGTAAAGGGTTGTGTAAACGCACTCAAAAAGAAAAAATTCACACCAATATTAGTGGGTAAAAAAGATGAAATTTTACCTCTATTACCGAAAAGTTATAGAGATAAGATTTCTATAGTTGAAACAGATGATGTTATTTCAATGCATGATGCTGCTACAGATGCAGTGAAACGCAAAGAGAGTAGTATCTATAAAGCTGTTGAACTTGTAAAAAACGGTGAAGCTCAAGGAGTGGTTTCTGCAGGTCACAGTGGTGCGACAATGACATTGGCTACTTTAAGACTTGGACGTCTTAAGAATGTTTCACGCCCTGCACTTGTTACTTTAATGCCGACAAGAATAGGACGCCGTTCTGTCGTATTGGATGTTGGTGCAAATGTTGATTCTAAACCTGAACATTTAGCAGAATTTGCCGTAATGGGCGGATGTTATGCTGAAGATGTATTGGCAGTTAAAGAGCCTTCTATCGGCCTATTAGCAAACGGTGAAGAAGACTCTAAAGGGAATGAACTGACAAAGGCTACATTCAAACTTTTACAAGGATATCCCGGTTTTAAAGGGAATGTAGAAGGTGCTGATATCTTCAACGGTAGTTGTGATGTTATCACGTGTGACGGTTTCGTTGGTAATCTTGTACTAAAAGCAAGTGAAGGTGTCGCTTCAACAATCTCTGCACTCATCAAAGATTATATTCGTAAATCACCTATCGCAATCACGGGTGCACTTTTAATGAGAAGAGTATTTAAACTTCTTAAAAAAGAGATCGATTATGCTGAAATTGGTGGTGCTCCACTGATTGGTATTAAAGGTTGTGCAATTGTTAGTCATGGTAAAAGTAATGCAAAAGCGATTGAAAATGCAATCTATCAAGCTATCAGATATGTTGATACAGGTGTAAATCATCATATTGAAACAAGATTAGCTAAGTTAAAACAAAAGGAAGCTTAATGGCATACGCTGCGTTTCGTTCTATTGGTGCTTATGTTCCAGAAAAAATTTTAACAAATGAAGATTTGACTAAAATGGTTGATACTTCAGATGAATGGATAACAAAAAGAACTGGTATTAAAGAGCGTCATATTGCAGCGGAAAATGAGTTTACTAGCGACCTTGGTGTAAAAGCTGCAGAAAAAGCCCTTGAAAGAAGTGGTATAGACAAATCAGAAATCGACATGATCGTGTGTGCAACTATATCGCCGGATTATTTTTGTATGCCTTCGACTGCCACTATAATTGGAAGTAAACTAGGTATTAAAAATGCAACAGCTTTTGATATTTCTGCTGCGTGTACAGGATTTGTTTATATCCTTTCAATTGCAAAAGCATTTATTGAAGCCGGTATGAAAAAAAATGTACTTATTATTGGTGCTGAAAAATTATCTGCAATTACTGATTATACTGATCGCGGAACTTGTATTTTATTTGGAGACGGTGCCGGTGCAGCTGTTATCTCTGCAACTGATAATAAAGAAGAAGCAATAATCGATGTACATACGGGTGCAGACGGTGAGTATGCTGATTTACTGATGACTCCAAACGGTGGAAGTGGTTCGGCTCATGATTCACTAGATCAAGAAGCTTCAAGCTGCTTCATGCAAATGAAAGGGAATGAAACTTTCAAAGTTGCAGTAAGAACACTTACACAAGATGTAAAAGATATTTTAGAAACAAATAGTATTGCAAGCGAAGATGTTGTTCATTTTGTACCGCATCAAGCAAATTATCGTATTATTAAAGCTGTTGGTGATGCACTGAAGCTTAAAGATGAGCAGGTAGTACTTACAGTTGCAAAATATGGAAATACTTCTGGTGCTTCTATCCCTATGGCTATTAATGATATCTACGAAGAAGGAAAACTTAAAGCAGGTGAGTTAATGCTTCTTGATGCTTTCGGCGGCGGATTGACTTGGGGAAGTGCGCTAGTTCCATTCTCACCATTACAAAAATAAGTTTTATTCAACAAAAGTTGAATAAAACTTCTCCCTAATATAACTCTACTTTTCTTTATATCTTTAGGCAAACTTCTGTAAAGCTGTAAACACTCTTTTAAAAAACACTTCTTCATTTGGCAGAGTAAGCTGATTTTCTCTCAACTTTTCACCCCACATAGGATTTGGATAATAGTTGTCATCCTTAAAACGTGCCATAACATGGACATGTACACGAGGAAGCATATTTGCAAAAGATGCGATGTTTATTTTTGTAGGTTTGTAGTATAAGATCATCTCTGTTTCAATGACATTTACAATTTCCCATAATTGAGCCCTAACTTCAGGAGAAAGTTGGCTTACTTCTTTGTGAGGTTCTTGAGTGAAAACTTTGAGCCAAGGGATTTGACTCTCTTCTTTTTCAATGTAAAAGTTTTGATTTTCAAAAATGATATGCATCGACTATCCGTTTTTGTTTATTGTAACATAAAAACGGACTCGATGAAAAGAGGAAGGGGCTTAGCGGTTTCTAGGTCTTCTTCTAGAATCTCCACCACGAGAGCCTCCGTCACGAGAACCGCCAGAACGGCCTCTAGAGTTTCTGTGTCCTCCGCGTCTGTTTCCACCACGGCCTCTAGAATTTCTGTCGTTACCTCTTTTGCCGGCACGCTCTAAAATAGCTACTAGCTTATCAGCAGGGATACCGATGTTGCTAGGCCCTTTGATATCTTGTTTGTTAAGAATCATAGAAATGAGTTTGTACATAATTGTCTCTTCATCAATATCTTCTTTTAATTTATCAAGAATAAGGTGTGCTTCATCATAGATCTTTTGATCTTCAATGCTTTTGACAATATTGTCAATATTTGTTTGACGAAGATCGTTTTTACTTGGTACAAAAGCGTGTTCCATTGAAGTTCCAACGATTTTCTTGATCTTTTGAAGCTCTTTAAACTCTAAAGGCGTTAAAAGAGTAATCGCTTTACCTTTTGTTCCTGCACGACCTGTACGACCGATTCTGTGTACATAAGACTCAGGGTCAAACGGAATATGATAGTTAAATACGTGAGAGATGTTGTTAACATGGATACCACGTGCTGCAACGTCAGTTGCAACTAACACTTTTACAGAGTTAGATTTGAAACCTTTAATAACTGTTTCACGTTGACGTTGTTCCATATCCCCGTGTAAACCGTTTGCTAAATAACCTGCATTTGAAAGAACATTTGAAAGTCTGTCAACTTCAGATTTTGTTCTACAGAAAACTACTGATTTTTGTGTAGTTTCACTATCCATTAAACGGATAATTGCATCATCACGCTCATGCTCATCGATCACATAGTAAAGTTGTTCGATATCGGCATTTGTAGTTTCACCTTTTGTGATAGAAACAAATTCCGGATTTTCTAAGATTTTATGCGCAAGGTTTTTAATCGGTTGTGGCATAGTCGCTGAGAAAAGCAATGTTTGACGATCTGTCGGCATATATGAGAAGATCTCAGTAATGTCGTCTAAGAATCCCATATCTAACATCTCATCAGCTTCGTCAAGTACAACCATACTTGGTGCAAAATCAGGAATCATGTTTTTCTTTAAAATATCTAACATACGTCCCGGTGTTGCAACTACTACGTTTGCTCCACGGCCTATTAAGTCAATTTGACGTTTATAAGAGCTACCGCCATATACAGTTACTGTTCTAACACCTAGATTTTTACCGTATTTGAAGATTTCATCACTTACTTGCGTTGCAAGTTCACGAGTCGGAGTGATAACTAAAAGTTCAACTGAACCATCTAGTTTCATGTTGTTAAGTGCTGGAAGGCTGAATGCCGCAGTTTTACCTGTACCAGTATGTGCTTGACCTACCATGTCTTTACCAGCTAAAACTACTGGAATCGCTTGTGCTTGAATTGGAGAAGGGCTAGTAAACCCTGCAAACTTGATACTCTTTAGTATCTCTTTCTTTAGTCCTAACTCATCAAAAGTTAGTACTTTTTCTTCTACTTCTTCTATTTGTTGTGCATTGTCTTGCATCTATATCCTTATATGTTAAGGAGATGATACAGACTATTTAAACCCTTTATAGCACCTTCTCCTCAAATTGTTTTGCGAATTATACCCAAATAAACCCTAGAAGTTATTAAAATTATTAATTCTTTTGATAGCTTAAGTTTATATATTGCAAATTGTAATATATTTAAAGGCTTAAAGAAAAAGGGGATATAATAATTCCATAATTTTTAAGGGGACATTTTTGCAATTCGATATGGATATTTTAATTATATTATTTTTGATACTGACATTATTAGGCACTGTTTTTTTACTCTTCAAAGAAAAAGGTGTTGTACAAAGTTTACGAGAAAACATTAACAGTGTAGAAAAAGAGTATATTGCACTAAAAAGCAAGTACGAAGCAGAGGCACAGGCTTCAAATGAAAAACTCAATCTTTTGAAATCTGCTAAAGACGATCTCTCTAAAGAATTTAAAAATTTAGCAAACCAGATCTTTGAAGACAAATCAAAACAGTTTAGCAGTTCTAATAAAGAACAGTTAGAACTTTTACTGAAGCCCTTTCGTGAACAGGTGGCAAACTTTTCAAAACAGACACGTGAACAGTTTGAAGTAGAGATTAAAGACAGACACCTTTTAAAAGATGAACTTTCTCGTTTAAAAGAGATGAATGCACAACTTGCAGGTGAAGCACTGAATCTTACAAAAGCGTTAAAAGGGGAAAACAAGACTCAGGGGAACTGGGGTGAGATCGTACTGGAAAAGATACTAGAACAGTCAGGTCTTAGAAAAGGTGTAGAATATGAGCTGCAAGCTACACTGAAAAATGAAGAAAATAAAACATACAGACCTGATGTGATTGTACATATGCCGGCTGAGAGAGACATAGTCATCGATTCAAAAGTATCACTGACTGCGTATGAACGTTTTATGAGCAGTGAAGATGAGATAGACAGAAAACAGGCACTCAAAGAGCATATAGCAAGTATCTCCAATCATGTAAAACAGTTAAGCCAAAAAAGTTATGAAAAACTTGAGGGTGTAAACTCTTTGGATTTCGTACTTTTATTTATGCCGATTGAAGGAGCTTTTTTACTTGCACTTGAGAGTGACGGGGAATTTTTTAAAAATGCGTATGATCAAAATATTTTGGTTGTTTCCCCTTCAACCTTATTAGTAACACTTAGAACAATAGAACATATCTGGAGAACTCAAAGACAAGAAGAACATGCACAAAAAATTGCTGCTGAGGCTGAAGCGATGTATGATAAATTAGTTCTGTTTTTAGAAGAGATGAACCATATAGGTACACAGATTCAAAGAACACACGATTCTTATGAAAAAGCTATGAATCGTCTTAGCTCAGGACGTGGAAACGTGATCAAACGTGCTCAAAATATAGTACAATTAGGTATTAAAACAAAAAAAGAATTACCTATAAAAAGTGATAATGATGCAGATTGAAACAAAATACAGTTATGAAAAGACATGGTCACTAACGAATGAAGCAGATTTACTTAAAATCATTGCAGAAGAAGTCGGTGATGCAGACCCGGAAGGGACACTCGTTTATATTAAAGAGGTTATTAAAACCGGTAAAGAGATCACTGTAGGCTCTTGTAAATTCAGAAAAAAGAAATAAGGAAAAAGATGTTACAAAACCCTGATTTAGCGAAACTGGTACTTAGACTTTCACTAGGAATTTTGATTTTATTTCACGGTATTCATAAGATAATTCATGGAATTGCCGGTATTAAAGCAATGGTTGGATCGACAATATTCCCAAGCTTTTTTGCCTATGGAGTATTTATTGGGGAGTTAGTAGCACCTATTTTTATTATTCTTGGTTTATATGCAAGAGTGGCTGCGGGTGTTTTAGCATTTAATATGTTTGTTGCTATTTATTTAGCATACGGATTTTCTCTCTCACTATCAAAGCATGGTGGAATTAGCTGGGAATTACCTTTTGTATATTTCATAATGAGTATTTTAGTGGTCTTATTAGGAAGTGGAAAATACAGTGTAAACTCAAAATAGTTTAAAGGTGTTTCACCTTTATTTTTGAGTTTAAACTCCAACCTATAAGTGCCATTAAAGCAATAACACCGTAACTAGGTAAAAAGTTATATGTATTTGCCAAATACACTAACCAAAGTAGAATTGCTCCAAGCGGTGTCGGTACTCCTACAAAGAACTTTTCAACAGAACCTGCATCTGAATTTATATTAAACTGAATTAAACGTCTGAGACCTGAGATTACGTAAAAAATACTCACGATACCAGCTAGAATAAGTTCTATCCCCTCAAAGTTTTTTGAGTATGTTGCTTGAAATATCAAAAATACAGGAACAAGTACAAAACTTAAGAAGTCTGCAAAACTATCAAGTTGAATACCAAATTCATTTGAAAGTTGAAATCTTCTTGCAATTTTCCCATCAAAAATATCAAATGCACCACCCATCCATCCAAGGATAATTGCTAGAAAAAAATTGTTTTGTGTTATGAAATATGTTGCAAGCAAGCCGGCAGCTATATTGAC
>JBFEUD010000047.1:0-10707 GCA_041547625.1 Sulfurimonas sp. | reverse complement strand
GCTTAAAACATTCAGAGGTTTTTTCCACAGAGGAGCATCATCTTTTTGTATATTACAATCACTATCTTTCATATTTTTATGACGAATCCTAATGAGAGTACCTATTCCATTCTTAATTTTTATTTCACCAACTGCAGGTGGTAAAGATGTATGTGGAGGAGGTAGCTGTGAAAGGAGGTTAGCAGGAACTAATGCCCAATGTATTCCACCTTTAGCCCTTGCACCAGCTACTGAATTATTCCAATAAAAAGAGTTGAGAACTGAAGCTGCACTACCATCTTGTATTGTTTCTTCAGTATATCCATGTTTAATCAGCTCATCATAGAGTGGAGGCATGTTGACTTTAAATCCAGCAGAAAAACCATTTACAATCTCCTCTCGCGATATGGATTTGATAAGTCCAAGTACTATAGTACCATCGGGAAAAGAGAAAGGTTTATATGAATATTCTTGAGGAGTGCTTACGGGCTGTTTAGCGGAACAACCACTGATAGTTATTATTATACTTGAGAGAAGAACAGTGGTTAAAGTCTTTCGTATAGATGTTCTCTTACGCATTTCATCTCCTTTTCTGTTCAAATAGATTTATTGTAACATATTTATAAAGAGATAGTGGTAAGGATAATGTTAGTTTAGGCTTGAAATCTATCTTGGAAAAGTATTTGTTTTGAAAGTCTATAGTTGATTTGTTTAAAAAAAGATGGTGACCCCACGGAGACTCGAACTCCGGTAACATGGATGAAAACCATGGATCCTAACCGCTAGACGATGGGGCCAAATATTGTAGTTATGGTGTCCCGTGATGGATTCGAACCATCGGCCACATCATTAAAAGTGACGTGCTCTACCAGCTGAGCTAACGAGACATTTTGTTTCTCTTAGTTAAGAGGCTGGAATTATAGACAAAAAAAGATCCTATGTCAAGAGTTTTTGCAAAAAAAATTAATTTTTTTTTGAAAGGTTCTTTTCGCTAGAATATCACTAATGAATTTCTATAGTTTTGAATATCCATATCTTATTATTTTATTAGTACCAATACTCTGGTGTCTTTATAAATGTAAAGAACATATTGTGCAAAAATACTTTGTACATCTTCATCTTATGTCCACAGGAAAAAGGTATCTGAAAATAGACTCTTTTTTAAGAGTTTTGATCTTTACTTTACTGGTTGCGGCATTGGCATCTCCGATAGCAGTAGATAGAACAAATCCAAATAATAGATTTGGAAAAGATATAGTGTTAGCTATAGATGCCAGCGGTTCCATGAATGCCAGTGGATTTTTAGAAGATAAAGAAGCATTTGATCAAGCTTTTAAAGACTCTTTACATGTAAGCAGGTTTGACCTGACAAAATATATTGCAAAAGAGTTTATACAAAAACGCCTCAATGATAATGTAGGGATTGTACTTTATGGAGATTTTGCATTTATTGCTTCACCTATTACCTATGAGAAGAATGTAGTTGTGGATATGTTGGAGTATTTAACGCAAGGTATGGCTGGGCAAAATACTGCTATAGGTGAAGCGATAGCTATGGGTATAAGAGCTTTTGCACTTTCAAAAGCAAAAAATAAAGTGATTATACTGCTTAGTGATGGTGAACACAACAGTGGTACCATTTCTCCGAAAGATGCAACAAAGTTGGCAATAGAGCAAAACATAAAAATATACACTATTGCGATTGGGGAAGCAGATTCCGCTTTGATGGAAAAGATTGCCAAGGATAGCGGTGGAAAATATTTTTCTGCCAAGAATGCAACACAGTTACAAGAGGTGTATACTGATATAGACGAGCTAGAGTCTTCAAAGATCAAGTCAAGTCAATATAAAGTGAAAAACTATCTTTATCAGAGTATAGTAATTGTGGCAATTGCATTATTACTCTTTTTATTATTTCGGGAGATGAAAAAATGAGCTTTTTAAATCCCGAGTATTTTTGGTTATTACTTTTTATTGCCGTTGCGTTATTAAAAAAAGAGGCTTTTTTTTCAAGAATGAGAGTAGTAGCATATCTTGTAACTTTTGTTTTACTTGTTATTGCACTTTCTCGTCCAGTAATTGAGCAAGAACCTATAAAATCAAAAGAGCTTTTAAGTGATGTAGTCTTAGGCGTAGATCTTTCTTACTCTATGCAGTCAAATGATATTTTACCGACCAGACTTGGATATGCAAAAGAGGAGTTAACAAAGCTTGTAAAGAGTGAGCAAAAGAGCCGTTTTGGTGTTCTTGGATTTACGACAAATGCGATTATACTCTCACCACTTACACAGGACAGTGAACTGTTATTACATCTTTTTAGTTCTTTAGACGAGAATCTCATCCTTACAAAAGGAAGTTCAGTACTGCCTGTACTAAAACTTGCAAGAAAGATCTCAAGTAGTAAAAAAGTCTCTTTAGTCCTTTTTAGTGATGGTACTGATAGTAAAGATTTTTCAGCGGAGATAGCATTTGCAAAAGAGAATCATTTGATTGTCAATATCTTTATGACTGCAACAAGTTTCGGAGGTACTTTAAAGACTAAAAAAGGGACACTCTTAAAAGATGAAAACGGTGATATTGTGGTGAGCCGTGAAAATGGTGCTATAGAGAGTCTTGCAAGTGCAACGGGTGGTGTGTATACAAGAGAGCTAAGTGATATAAAAACAGCACTTGATAAGCAAAGAGATGCAAGTTTTATGCAGGAAAACAATGTAATTCAAAATCAAGAGTTATATTATTATTTTATTGCTCTTGCAATTCTCACTTTTTTAATTGCTACAACGACATTAAAAAAACGGATACTTGCTTTTTTACTGCTCATTGGAATTCAGATGCAGGCAGATGTTTTGAATGTTTTAAAAGATCCAAATAGAGTGGCATTTGATCAAGCTGTTGAGCTCTATAAAGAAGGTGCTTACGAGGAAGCTTTGGAGACTTTTTCTTTGGTAAAATCAAACACTCCACATATTAAAGCAATTGTATTTTACAATAGAGCAAACTGTTTGATACGTCTGAAGGAGTTTACTAAAGCACGGGAGGAGTTGTTGAAGTCTTTAAGCTTGGAGTATACTCAAGAAGCGGATGAAAACTTGCAGCACATCAAAGGTGTTCCTGATAATTATGAGATGAGTACAGGTATGCAAAAGCAGAAGAAAAAAAGTGAAGTTGCAAAACAAAGAAAAAGCTCCCAAAAGAAAAAAGAGGGTGGGGGATCAAATATGCAAGTAAATACATCTTCAAGTGGCAGCGGAGACGGAGGGGAAAAAGTGAAGTCCTCACAATCAAAAATAGATCTCAATGGTGCAAAATCAAAACTCAGTTCAAAACAGTATGAGTTAATCAATAAAAGGGTGATAAATGAAAAGAAACCTTGGTAGAATTTTATTTGTTTTTTTATTTCTTTATAATGTGTTAGAGGCAAGTACATACAAATGGAGTTTAGACTTAAATAAGAAAAATATTGTTACAAACGAAGCGGTATATTTTAAATACACATGTATGTTTAGCGATAAATCTGAATTATATGTAATAGAGTTTAATCCTGTAACGGATAATGAAAATTACACTATTAAACTTTTAAGTGAACAAGAACAAATTATAGATGAACACAGAGAAAACAGTTTTGAATTTGTTTTATATGTTAAAAAAGATGGTGACTTTAAGCTTAACCTAGAAGCTACAATGAAAAAAACAAATAAAGACTCTATTGAAAATACGGTTCTTGGACGTGATAATAAAGACTATGAAGAGTACTCAATAAAAAAAATTCCTCTAGAGCCTATCGAATTAAGTGTTATAAAAGTAGATCAGAGCCTTGTAGGAAACTTTACCATGCAGACAAAGCAGGATAAGGAATCTGTAACACAATATGAACCGTACCATCTTGAAATCATATTAGAGGGAAAAGGGAATTTTAAAAAAATCCAGCCTTTTCATTTTGAGATCCAAAATGTAAAAGTGTTTGCAGAGGAACCGAAACTTAATGTTGCATTGACGAAAGAGGGTACAGAAGGAAGATGGAGTCAAAAATTTGCTTTTGTAAGTGAGAAAGAGTTTACAATTCCTGCCCAGCAGTTCCAATACTATGACTTGGCACAACAAAAAGGACACATACTACAAACAAAACCACTTCAAATAAAAGTACAAAAAAGCAGTTTTAGCAAAGAGGATTTACTAGATGTAAAAGAGGAAAAAACATTTCATTTTCAAAAAGAGTACTTCTATTATTTCCTTACGTTTATAGCCGGTTTTTTAGTAGCAAAAATAAAAGTTAGTTTTAGAAAAAAAGAAAAAAATATTACTAATCAACTGTGCGAAAAAATTTCACAAATGAAAAGTTTAGAGCAGGTGCATGTACTGCTTATTTTAGAAGAAGACTCTAAGTATAAAGAATTGATTCAACAGATAGAAACACAGCAGCTCAAGAGTATAAAAGAGGTCAAAAGATTAATATGTGGTTAAACTTTATTTAACTACAATTGTTTCACAAAGGGGTTTTGAATGAAAAAAATACTTTCTACTATTGTTTTTGGAGCCGTTGTTTTTAGCGGTTGTGCCCAAAAAGTTGGGATCTCTGCATTAGAACCTGCTGAAGTTGATAGAATATCACAAACCAAAAAAGTAACGGTTACATCTTTTAAACAAGACAGAGTAGGACTCTCAGATAAAATAGAAGCAAAACTCGCCGGTTTTAGACTTGATAATAAAAAATATTTTACGATTGTAAGCAGAAAAGATTTTGATAATATTATCAGGGAGCAAAAACTGCAAAGCAGTGGACTTGTTAATCCGCAAGATGCAGTCAAAGTAGGAAATATTATCGGAGCGCAAGCGATCATTTCTGGACGTGTAAGTAGACCTTCTCAACAAGACACCCATTTTTATGAAAAACGTGTAAGATGTGCTGATTTAAAATGTTCACAGCTAGAATATTACAATGTGCGTTGTATGAAAAGAGTATCTAGTCTCTCGGCAGATATGAGAATTATTGATGTGACCAAAGGTGATATTATTTTTGCAGATACTTTAAGTCGTTCAACAACACATAAACATTGTAATGATGACTCTCGTGCTTTACCTTCAAAAAGTATGATTGCACAAGAATTGGCAAATTCAATTGCAGATACGTTTACGTATAAACTTACACCCCATTACAAATGGTTTAATGTAGTGCTTCTAGAGGAACCAGATATTGATTACAATGAACGTCAAGAGAAGCTTTTAGAAGTTGCTTTACAGTATATAGAACAAAGAAGATATGATAAGGCTGAACAGCTTTTAACAGAGCTAGTCGATGCTACTGCGCAAAAAAGCTACGTACCTTTTTATAATCTTGGGGTACTTAAAGAAGCTCAAGGGAATTATAAAGAAGCAAAAGAGTACTATGGTTATGCTGATCATTTAATGGTTGAACCAGTAGAAGAGATAAATCAAGCGGTAGTAAGAATAGATAATCTGATCGAAAAACGTAAACGCGGTATGGAGCAGATCAACAGATGAAAAATATATTTTTCTTAGTTGCATTATTAACTTTTTTTCTTAATGGATGCGGATCAACAAAAGAGATTGATCTAAGCTCAAAAAAAGCATTCCCTGCATGGTATACAACTCCGCCTGTATCAAACTCTGCAGTGCTTTATGCTCTTGGTGAAGGAAAAGACAAGCAAGAAGCAATTGCAAATGCTTTAAATTATATGGCTTCAACGCTGAGTGTATCTATCTCATCAACTTATAGAGCAAAAACAAGAGTAGTTGAAGGTGCTACAACTTCGCAAAAAGGTGAGTACGATTCAGATATCTCTTCAGATGTGAAAAAGATCCGTATAAGTAATTATGAAGTGATCCAAGCTGAGAGTTTAGGATTTAGAAAATATGCTGTTTTAATCCGTTCTGACAAGCAAAAACTTTTTCACAGTCTACACCAAGAGCTTGATCAGAGTATCTCTTTAGCGAACGCAAAAGAAAAAAACCTGAATAATGGCGGTTTGGAAAAATATCTTTTTTATAAAGAACAAAAAAAAGAACTCGAGAACTTGCCAAATACAATTATAGTGATGAAAGAGTTAAACAGCAGCTTTAATTCTAGCCCTTATCTTCAAAGAATCAAGGAAATTGATCAGAAATTTAAGTATTATCAGTCAAACATCAGTTTTTCTGTAAGCTCAAATATCAAAAACCTACATACACCGATCGAAAAAGCACTCTCTAAAAGAACTTTTAGAATCAATAATGCTAGCTCAAAAATGCATTATAAAATCACTGTAAATGCCAGTATAACGAAGGCAAATGCATACGGTTTTACACTTGCTCGTTCTGAATTAAACATTATTACAAAGAATTACAAAGGTGTAATAATAGCATCAAACGTTCTTCATTTGGTAGGACAGTCTTCACAAGGATATGACGTTGCTATCCAAGATTTAGTAAGACAATTAAACGATAAAATTAAAAAAGATGGTATAGATAAAGTTTTAAACCTCAATATTTAGAAATTATTTACCACAAAGGAATATACTTACAGTAGTTTATGTGAAAATAGGTAGAAACTATGATAAGTAAAATCGAAGAAGTTAAAAAAGAGGTTGCAAAAGTTGTAGTCGGTCAGGAAAAAATGATCGATTCTCTTTTGATTGCACTTTTATGTGAGGGACACATTCTAATTGAAGGTGTTCCCGGTATTGCAAAAACAACGACTGTTAATGCACTTTCAAAAGCGTTAGGTTTAGACTTTAAACGTGCACAGTTTACTCCCGACTTATTACCGTCAGATATTTTAGGTGCAGAGATCTATGATCCGCAAAATAACCAGTTTAAGATCAAAAAAGGTCCAATCTTTACAAACCTTTTACTTGCTGATGAGATCAACCGTGCTCCTGCAAAGGTTCAATCTGCTCTGCTTGAAGTTATGCAGGAAAAACAAGTAACAATTGGTGATACTACTTTTAAGCTTGATCTTCCATTCTTTGTTATGGCGACACAAAATCCTGTTGAACAAGAAGGGGTGTATCAGCTTCCTGAAGCACAGTTAGACAGATTTATGTTGAAGCTGGTTGTAGGTTACAACACAAAAGAGGAAGAATTAGAGATCGCAAGACGTATATCTAGCGGAAACTTTGAAACTATCAACGCAGTACTCAATAAAGATGATATAGCAGAGATAAAACAAGCTATTAAAAATGTTCATGTAGATGCAGAAGTTGAGAAGTATATGATTGAACTTATCTCTGCTACAAGAAATCCGGAAGAGTATGGTCTTGAAGAGATCAAAGATTTTATTCAATTCGGGGCTTCTCCTCGTGTGAGTATCGATATGTTTAAAGCAGTAAAAGCGATGGCATTTATGCGAGGAAAAGACTATGTGACTCCTGTAGATGTGGCGTATATAGTAAAAGAGTTAATGAGACACCGTATCGTGCTCACTTACGAAGCAGAAGCAGATGGTGTCACTACGGATGAGATTATCCAAAAAGTGCTTGAAATCGTTCCTATTCCGTAAGGGGTAAAGATTGTCTAAACTACAAAAGATCTTAGTAAAAGCCCGTCGTCAAGTATTCTCTGAAATGGTTGGAAACAATCCTTCCATTTTTCAAGGTGAAGGGTATGACTTTATAGAGCTTCGGGAATATATGGCAGGGGATGATATCCGCCATATAGACTGGAATATATCTGCTAAGATGCAAAAACCGTATATTAAGATCTTTCGTGAAGAAAGAGAACTCAATGTTGTTGTTGCTTCTATGTTAAATGGTAGTATCCATTTCGGTTCAAAACGTTTTAAGCAGGATGTTATTGCAGAACTTGTAGCAATGCTTAGCTTTTCGGTAATTAAAAACGGTGATCTTTTAAGTACATATAACTTTACCGATACGATGGTGTCTCATCTTAAAGCTAGTAAGAAAGTATATCAAGTACATAAGGCGGTTGAGGAGATATTAGAGTTTGATCCGATCAATCAAAAAGCAGATTATAAAAATTTAGCAGATACCTTATTTAAAAGACTCAAAAGAAAATCTTTGATTATTGTAATTGGAGATTTTTTTGAAATTCCAGACTTTAGACTTTTAGCTAAAAAACATGAAGTTTTGGCAATTATTGTAAGAGACCGTTTAGAGGAAAAACCTCCAGCGATGGGTTTTGCGTCATTGGTTGATCCGGAAAGCGGCGCCGTATTAGAGGGTGATTTTAATAAAGCCAGTGTCAGTGAATATGCAAAAAAGGTACATATGCACGATCATAAACTCTACGAAGCGTTGAAAAAACAACAGATCCGTTTTACAAAAGTATATACAGAAGATAATGTCGGTGTCGTGCTAAGACGCGTCTTTGAGGGTAGATAGAGATGAATAAACTAGATAATACGTATGATATTCCACTTCATGATATCAAGCCTTTGATAGAGATTCAAGAGTATTCTTTATATTATTTTGTTGCGATTATAACGATCATATCTCTGATTTTATTTGGTATATTATACTTACTTTATAAGTATCTAAGAGACCGAAAAAAATATAATAAACGAAAAGCTCATTTTACTGTTTTAGAGGCTCTTGATCTAAACGATACAAAACAAACGGCATATGATCTTACTGTATACGGTGCTACATTTAAAAACGATACGCCGAGACATTTCAAACATTTTGATCTTATGGTTGAAAAGTTAGAGAAGTATAAGTATAAAAAAAGTGTTGAAGCTTTTGATGAAGATACGCTACGACAAATAGAGACTTATAAAGGGATGCTGGATGTTTGACGGAATCTACTTTGAATTCCCGAAAATTGCTTTTGTAATTTTTTTTTACATTGCGTGTGAGACGCTTTGTAAAATGAGATTACCTTCTATCTATTTCCCACATTCTGCACAGTTCATTAAACAATCTATCAGCGCATCCAAACTCCTTTTTTTACTCAAATGGCTGGGAATTGTTATGATGGTTTTGGCATTGATGTCACCTGTAAAAGATGAACCGTATGAATTAAAACCTAAAAAAGGGTATGAGATTGCACTTATTTTAGATACTTCCGAATCAATGGCACAACGCGGTTTCGATATGCTCAACCCAGGTGCTAGTCGTTTTGATGTTGTAAAAAACATAGTGAGCGACTTTATTCAAAAAAGGCAAAATGACAACATGGGGCTGGTTGTCTTTGGACAGTATTCATTCATAGCTTCACCACTCACGTATGATAAGAATATTCTCTCCTCTTTAGTGATGCAACTTCATGAAGGGATTGCAGGAAAATATACGGCACTTTATGAAGGGCTTGCTCAAGGAGTACATCTCTTAAAAGAGAGTGATTCCAAGACGAAAATAGCTATTCTATTAACTGACGGTTATTCAACTGCAGGAGTTGACAAGATTCCACTCGATGTAGCACTTGATATGGCAAAAAAAGAAGGTGTAAAAGTCTATCCTATCGGTATCGGTGCATCAAATGAATATAATCGTGCAGTTCTGGCTAAAATCGCGCAAGATACAAATGGTGTGGCGTATGGGGCTTCAAGTGCTTCACAGTTAAAAGAGATTTATGAAAAGATAGATCAGCTGGAAAAATCGGATATTCAAAACGAAACCTTTACATATAAGAACTATTACTATTTTTATCCGCTTTTTGTAGCACTTTTATCTTTAATGTTTTATATTTATCTTCGTAATAAGAGAGGAGGCATGTGATGACATTCTTACATCCGGAATTTTTATACTATATGCTTCCTCCAGTTTTTGTACTTTTTATACTACTGTTAACGCAAAAAGAATCACAGGCAACATTCTTTGCCGAAGATGTGATGAAGAAACTTCGTGTAAGTGCAAATACATTGACACTGCGAGCAAGAAATGCACTCTTTTTCTTAATGTCTATTTTGATGGTTATTTCATTGGCCGGTCCCGTAATTAAAGACGGTGAAATAGAGATACAGGCAAAGAGTGCAGATATTATTCTAGCACTTGATATTTCTGATTCTATGTTGGCTGAAGATGTGTATCCAGACAGATTAAAGTTGGCAAAACATAAAGCATTGGAATTGTTAAAACTTTCTCCAAACGAGCGAGTTAGTGTAATTGCTTATGCTAAAAACTCTTATCTTGTCTCGCCTCTTAGTTTTGATCATAGTGCCGTTGCTTTTTTACTTGATAAGTTAGACACAGACTCCATTACTGAAAAAGGGACAAACCTTCTTTCAATGCTTGAAGTTGTAAAAAATAGTATTGAAAGCGAGAAGAAAAAATATCTTTTAGTGTTTAGTGATGGTGGAGATAAAGAAGATTTTTCTGAAGAGATAGCATTTGCAAAAGAGAATAATATTGTTGTTTTTGTAATCGGTATTGCAACTAAGCAGGGTGCTCCGATCAAAAAAGAAAACGGTGAGTTTATTAAACAAAACGGAAATATCGTAATCTCAAAACTTAATGAGCATATCTCTGATCTGGCTGTAAAAACAGGTGGTGTATATATTCAGAATGTGAATTCCAATCAGGATATAGAAACTATGTTAAACGAGATCGAATCAATTGCGAAGAAAAAAGAGTTGAAATCGAAAAAAATCGAAAGGTATATCCCGCTCTTTTATTACCCATTAGGGCTTGCTATGATTATCTTTCTTATAGCGACATCTTCAATGAGTAAACGACAAAGTGTTGAGGTGCCTGCGTCTATCTTGTTATTTGTTTCACTGTTCTTGGGCACAAATGCAAAAGCGGGTGTTTTGGACTTTATGGACTTGAATGATGC
>JBFEUD010000046.1:0-10781 GCA_041547625.1 Sulfurimonas sp. | reverse complement strand
TATACAGCCTCTTGAACCGGAACTAAAAGCAGAAGCAGAAGATAATCCTTTTAAAGCTAAAACGGTTGTTCTTACAGGTACGATGAGTGAATCTCGCGGAGCTATCAAAGATATGCTTGAAAATCTTGGTGCAAAAGTAGCAGGCTCTGTAAGTAAGAAAACAGACTTTGTAATTTACGGCGAAGATGCTGGAAGTAAATACGACAAAGCGGTAAGTCTTGGTGTGGCTACACTTACTGAAGATGAGATGAGAGAGCTTCTTTGAGACTAGATAGCTATTTAGTTGAAAAAGGTTTTGCCGAAACCCGTAATAAAGCACAAACTCTTATTAAAGAGGGGCTTGTTGTAATTGATTCCAAGGAGATAACAAAGCCTTCATTTAAAGTTGATGAGGCTATGGAAGTAAGCGTTAAAGAGCATAAAAGCTATGTCTCTCGCGCTGCATATAAACTCAAAGATTTTATCGAAGAGATACATTACGATCCAAAAGATAAAATTGCACTTGACATAGGCTCGTCAACGGGTGGTTTTACTCAGGTTTTACTAGAAGCGGGTGCCAAAGAGGTGACATGTGTGGATGTTGGAAGTGACCAGTTACATCATTCATTACGAAAAGATGAAAAGGTGCATGTTTTTGAGAACTGTGACATCAGGAAGTTTGAAAGTGAGACACCGTTTGAGCTGATTGTAAGTGATGTGGCTTTTATATCGCTGCTGTATATTTTAGATGATATTGATCGCCTTGCTTCAAAAGATATTATATTGCTTTATAAGCCTCAGTTTGAAGTTGGCCGTGAAGTAAAACGTGATAAAAACGGTGTCGTGACTGACAAAAAAGCTATAGAAAATGGTATGATTAGGTTTGAAGATGCATGTCGTTTAAAAGGGTGGACGATTATAAATAAGGCGCCGTCAAAAACGACAGGAAAAGAGGGAAATCTTGAGTATTGCTACTACTTTCAAAAATAGTACAAGCATAGCTATCGGTGGATTTGACGGGATGCATATAGGGCATCAGGAACTATTTCGCAATTTAGATGAAAAGGGTGTGATAGTTGTGATCAATACGGGGTATGCAAACCTTACGCCAAACCAGTTTAGACAAAAACATACTGAGCAACCGATTCAATATTATGAATTAGATGATATCCGTCATTTAGACGGTGCAGGATTTGTCTCATTGTTAAAACAAGATTTTCCAAAACTGCAAAAAATAGTAGTTGGTTATGACTTTCACTTCGGAAAAGACAGAAGATATTCGTATGAAGACCTAAAAGAGCTGTTTGATGGGGAAGTAGTCGTAGTTGATGAGGTAAAACATCATAACGATTCTGTACACTCGCACAAAATACGTCATAAGCTTTCCATAGGTGATATCAAAGGTGCCAATGAATTTTTAGGATACAACTACAGAATCTGCGGTAAAAAGATTACTGGACAAGGGATCGGTGCAAAAGAGTTGGTAGCTACGATCAATATCGAGGCTAAAGAGTTTTTAGTGCCAAAAGAGGGTGTGTATGTAACAACAACACGCATAGATGATGAGGAACACTTTCATCCATCTGTGAGTTTTATAGGGCACCGTGTGAGTACTGACGGAACTTTTGCGATCGAATCACACATACTTGACGGTAAAGTAGTTTGTAAGCAAAAAGCTGAGATTAGTTTCATAGCCTACATTAGAGAAAATAAAAAGTTTGAGAGTCTCGATGAACTGCGAGAGGCTATCCAAAAAGATATAGCTGTAGCAAACAGAGAACTACAACGTTTAGAATTATAATATAAGGAGTAACAGAGTAAACCTTTTTTCTTTCTGGCTAAACATTAAAATGTTTGCTCATCAAGAAGGTTTTCACTGTCAGATAGAGATGCAAAGAGAATATTTAGAAGATAAAGAGACACTTTATTTTAAATTTGAACAAAACAAAGATGACTTTATAGTTGATGAGAATGGAATTGACTTTAAAGGCAGAGGAAATTTTTTAATTTTAAAAGTCAAAAAAGTAGAAATTACAACTTGGGATATGGTTGCTGCTTTTGCCGAATTTTTAGGGATAGAAGCTCAGAAGATAGGATATGCTGGCTTAAAAGATAAACATGCGACAACTACGCAGTATATCTCTATTGAAGCTAAATATGAAAAAGCCCTAAAAAAGTTTAAACATTCAAATATAAAGATAGTGGGTAAAACATACCATACACATTCTATCCGTATGGGTGATCTAAAAGGAAATAGCTTTACAATTAACCTGTTCGAAGTTGATCAAATCATGGCAGGACAGATCGAAAAAAGAGCAAGAAAAATTGTAAAAAGCGGATTAGCAAACTATTTCGGATATCAACGTTTTGGACGTGATGCAGATGCACTTGAACAAGCAAAAGAGATGATCTCTGGTGAACTGCACATCAGCGATGCAAAGGTAAAAAACTTTTTAATCTCAATATATCAAAGTCAGTTTTTCAATGACTGGTTGGTTGAGAGAGTGCTTTTCAGCCGTGAAAATAATAACGGTGAATTTGCACTTTTAGAGGGTGATGTTTATATGGATACAAAAGGAAAACTTTTTACTCCAAAAACAACACAGGAAAAAGATTTTAAAGAGCATAAAGTAGTACCGACTGGACTTCTTTGCGGAAGAGATGTTTTCCGTGCACGTGATAAAGCTAGAGAGATCGAGAAAAAATATGATGATGAGTTTTTATATGAAAAAGGGTACCGCCGTGAAGCGATCATTTTTCCTGAGAATCTCAAATTAGACTATAAAAACAATTTTGATATTTTGAATATCAGCTTCTCTCTTCCTAAAGGGTCGTATGCCACAGTATTTTTAGAAGCGATTGCAAATAGAAACTTTAAAGCGAAAAAACTAAAATAGTTTTTACCACCTTTCTTCTTCCTCATTTATATCTGAATCATCATAGGGATCCATATGAGTGAGGATATGTACTTTTTTATCTGGAAACAGGGCATGAAGTTTTGCTTCTACTTTGTCTGCAACAAGATGAGCATCATATAAAGAGATACTAACGTTAAATACCGCATGGTAAGAGATGAAAATGTGTGAACCAGATTCACGTGTCTTTAGATAATGGTGGTTTGTAATTGCTTGTTCACTTTTGATCGCTTGTTCAATTCTTTGAACATCTTCAGCCGGCAGAGCTGCATCAAGGAGCATTAAAATTCCCTCTTTGATAATAGGGTATGTTGAATAAACCATATAACATGCAATAGCAATACCTAAAATAGGGTCAATTAACTCTTCACCAGTATAAGCTACGGCACCTAGTGCAAATAAAATCGTTCCGTTTGAGAAGATATCTGTTTTATAGTGCAGGGCATCTGCGCGGATAACCATATTGTTCGTTTTTTTTGCTACATAGACTAAAAAAGCTACAAGCAAAGTCGTAATAATGATTGACACTACCATTACAGCGATTGATTCGTTCATATACTCCATAGGACGTGGATGAATGATCTTTTGCAGAGCCTCATAAAAGATGAAAAAAGCGGAAAAAGAGATCACTGTTCCTTCAATTACTGCGGCAAGAGGTTCAATCTTGCTTCGACCGAAATGGAAAGTATCATCAGGATTTTTTTCTGCGTTGTGCAGGGCAAAATAGTTAAAGAGTGAGACAGTGAGATCGAGCAAGCTGTCAATTGCTGAAGCAAGAACGGCAATAGAACCGCTTAAAATTCCCACTGTCATTTTAAGTAGTACAAGTATTCCTGCTACAGAAGTTGAAACAACTGTGGCTTTTTTCTCTAAAGTCATAACTATAAGATCCTTATAAAATTTAGCTACAATTATATAAAAATTTTGGACGTTACAGCTTAAATGGATATAGAAAAGATTAAAGAAGAACGTAAAAAGTGGATGACGTGGAAAAACATTGCGCCACTAAGAGATGCTTTAGATAAATTACCCGATGTAGAGAGTAAAGTTGAATACTCTGATACTGTTAAAGTCGAAGGGGAATTCGATCAGGAACTTATCTATAATACTGCAAAGATGTTGATGCCGTGGAGAAAAGGACCGTTTCAAATCGGAGAACTTTTTATAGATACGGAATGGAAAAGTAACATCAAATACAACCTTATTAGAAAACATTTTGATTTAAAAGATAAGAAAGTTGCCGATATAGGGTGTAACAATGGGTATTATATGTTTAGAATGCAGGAGGATAATCCCAAGCTTTTAGTTGGTTTTGATCCTTCACCGTTGTATAAAACACAGTTTGATTTTATAAATCACTTTGCAAAAACAGATATAGTATATGAACTTTTAGGCGTTGAGCATTTAGAGTTCTATGAAGAGAAGTTTGATACTATTTTTTGTTTAGGTGTTTTATATCACCGCAGTGATCCTGTTGCAATGCTCAAGTCTTTATACAGAGGGCTTGAAAAACAGGGGGAAGTGATCTTGGATACTTTCTATATAGATGGAGAAGATGCGATCGCTTTATGTCCGGAATCGAGTTATTCTAAAATTCCGAATATCTATTTTGTTCCGACTATCAATGCATTAAAAAACTGGTGTTTACGTGCAGGTTTTAATGAATTTGAAGTATTAGAGACTTCGATCACGGATGCCGGAGAACAGAGAAAAACGGAATGGATTGAAGGGCAGTCTTTAGAGGACTTTTTAGATCCTGATGACAAAACAAAAACGGTAGAAGGCTACCCTGCGCCGCAAAGAGTATATGTAAGATTAGTAAAGGATAAGAAATAATGGCTGAAGATATTTTAGAAGAATTAACGAAAGAAGATTTAGAACTAGAAGAATACTCTGAAAATGAGCAGGTTTTAATAAAGACACATGAAAAAATCAATCACGATTTCAGCGGTGAACTCATTACTCTTGAAGATGGTTATGTTGAAGTAAGGTTAACAACAATTCCAGATATGCTGGCTGATAATGTAGGGTTAATTCACGGGGGATTTATTTTTTCTGCTGCTGATTATGCTGCTATGCTTGCTGTGAATGAAAAAAATGTTGTTTTAGTAGGATCGGATTGTCAATTTTTATCTCCGGTAAAACTGCATGATGAGGTAAATGTCGTAGCACGTGTAAGACATAAAGAGGGACGTAAAAGAAATGTTTACGTAACTGCTCACGTATTAGATGTAAAAGTTTTTGAAGGGGAATTTAAAACAGTGATTACTGAAAAACATGTTCTAAAGTTAAGACTTTTACAAGATCAAGAAGCGTTAAGCAGTGGAACTACTCCACCGGCAGATGAGAAGTAAGATACTACACCTCTGCGCTGAGTAAAAAAACTCCAAAATCACGGTGTGGTTTTTTGATTGTATTAATATTTTCAAAAGATACGTTTTTAAAACCGCATTTTTCTACGATTTTACAAAGTTCATCCTCTTCAAATCCAAAATGGTGCACACCTTCGTTATCTGAATGAAATGTTCCATCTTCACTCTCTAGATCTGCAATAGCTAAAAATCCGTTCTCATTGAGGTTATTTTTAATAGTCGTAAAAAACTTTTCAAGATTTTCAACATGATGCAGGGTCATAGAACTGATCAGTCCGTCAAACTTCATATCCAGCGGATTGGCTACAATATCTTGATGAATAGCTTCTATGCTTAGATCTGAAGTGTTTTTTTCTTCAAGTTTCTCAAGCATCCCTTTAGATGTATCTACACCGTAAACTTTTTGAACTTTTTTTGCGATCTCAAAACCAAGCAGTCCAGTACCTACACCAAAATCCATAAGTACCATATCTTCTCTTAGCTCAAAGTGCTTTTCAATTGCATCTGCAATCACTTTGGCTCCATTTACTCGGATATCGCCTTTGTCCCAATCTTTTGCTTTTTTATCAAATGTACTCATAATATACTTATCCAATAATCTGAATTTTGTTGTTCTTGTTTTATCGTCGTAGTACCGCCGTGACCTGGATAAACTGTTTTGTCATAGTCAAGTTCTTTAAACTTTTGAAGGGATCGTTTCATATCTTCAGGGCTTGAATATGGGAAGTCTGTTCTTCCTATGCTTCTTTCAAAAATAAAGTCACCGCTGAACATTGCATCACCGATCTCTATCGTACTGCATCCAGGACAATGCCCTGGAAAATGACGGAACTTGACTTTAACTCCGTCAAAATCAAATTCTTGATCCCCTATAACTTCAATATCTGGCGTAGAAGGTGGAAGATCGGGCATCCAGTTGCTCCCTTGCAGCAGCATAACATCACCTTGCGGTGTATAAAGTTTAATGCCGAGCTCTTTTTGCAATTCGTCATTACTCCATACATGATCAAAATGTCCATGTGTATTTAAAATTGCAACAGGGTTAGTAACGTTTTCTTTTACCCACTCGGTAGCACCTACACCTGGATCGATAATAAAATCTTTTCCATCCACTGTTACTATGTAGCAGTTTGTCTGATAGGGTCCCATAGGTTGCATTTTTATTGTCATATTTGCTCCATTGTCAGAATATATAATGGGTGTAACTATTCTTCTCTTTATTGGAGGAATTGTATAGTATTGATACTAATCAAACTCTTAATTTCTTTAGCTTAACACAAACGTAAGATATAACAAGTATAATCACGCTTTTTAATTAATAATATGGAGAAATTATATGGAACTAATGGCGATTGTTTACGGTGCTGTTTTAGTAGTTGGTGCAGGAATGTACTTCTATTTCAATACGGGTGATCGTGCTCACTAAGTAGAACCAAGTATGATACTATTGTATCATGCTTCTTCCAATGTATTCCTCACACAAATAACTTCAATTTTTAAATAAACATATTCTCTTTTTTAAGAAAAGTTATATCATTATTCTTTTATGAATTTTTACCAAGAACTAGAAAAAGTTTTAGAATTACAAAAACCTCAAGAAAAACTAGAGAAATTTAGAGCTTTTTATAAAGAATTTCAAAACCAAGAAATAGATTTCCATACAAATAAGAAAGCAAAAATTTTTACAAAGCCTGCATACGAAGGGTTTTGTAAAGTTATTTCACCTCAAAAAGTGCCTAAACGTTCAAATTTAACGACAAAAGAGGGGCAGATAAATCTACTTCATGCAGTAGCACATATCGAGTATTCTGCAATCGATCTTGCACTTGATGCAGCATATAGATTTCGAGGACTTCCGAGAAAGTATTATGAAGACTGGTTGGAAGTAGCCGATGATGAAGTACGACACTTTGAGATGCTTGAAAGTCTTTTAAATGAGCTTGGCAGTGCTTACGGAACAATAGAGGTGCATAACTCTTTATTTGAAGCGAGCTTTAAAACACAAACTTTGATCGAGAGAATGGCTGTAGTACCAAGATATCTTGAAGCAAACGGTTTGGATGCTACACCGATGATTTTAGAAAAATTAAAAAATTATCCAAAAAATGAGATGTTGGAGAAAATTAAATCTGCACTTACTATAATTTTGCAAGAGGAGATAGACCATGTCAAAAAAGGGGATGTCTGGTTCTCTTATGCTTGTGAACTAGAGAACAAAGATACGAGTATATTTTTTGACATTATCCAAAAATATTATCCTCGCAGTTTTTTACGTCCGGATGATTTGAATATTGAAGCAAGAAAAGAAGCTGGATTTAGCTGTAATGAGCTCAAACGTATGGCAAATAAAGAAGTTTGTTAATTTTAAAAAGATATAATTTAAAAAGTTAATATTTTTTAAAGGTTTAGTGTATAATTATGAGTAAGTATTCACAAATAACTGATTATCTCGTAAGTTTTTTAGAAAATGAAGTGGGAAAAACAGGGATAAAAAAAGTGGTCGTGGGTCTTAGTGGCGGACTCGATTCTGCTGTTGTCGCCGTACTTGCTCACAAAGCATTCGGTGATGATCTTTTATGTGTCAAAATGCCGTCGCATTACTCTTCCCAAAATTCACTTGATGATGCGGATGCATTGTGTCGTGATTTTGGCTTGAGAAATGAAACGGCGTCTATTGAACCAATGCTGCGTGCTTATGAAGAACTTCATCCTAATCTTAATAATTTGAGAAAAGGAAACTTCTCGGCACGTATGCGTATGGCAACCTTATTTGATGTCTCGGCACGTGAAGGTGCTTTAGTGCTTGGTACAAGCAATAAAAGTGAACTGATGCTTGGATACGGAACTCTGTATGGAGATTTAGCAAGTGCTATTAATCCGATAGGTGATCTTTATAAGAGTGAAGTGTTTGAATTAGCACGTTATCTTGGAGTGACACAAAGTATTATAGATAAGCCGCCTTCTGCCGATTTATGGGCAGGTCAAAGTGATGAAGCGGATCTTGGTTATACTTATGAACAACTTGACGGTGCTATGAAGCTTTACGTAGATCAAAGACTGTCAAAAGAGGAAGTAATTGAGAGAGGTGTGGATGCAAAGATGCTCGAGATGATTATCAAACGTATCTTTGGCAACCATTTTAAGCGAAAGATGCCGGTAATAGCAAAACTGACATCTAGGACACTAAACCATGATTTTAATTATCCTAGAGATATAACTTTATAAAGGACATAGTATGGAAATACCATTTAACAAGTATGAAAGTTCTCGTGAAGCACATTCAAATGTAAGTGATGCCTTAGACGGTGAAACGATCAATCAAGTTGAAGAGTTAGAAAATGAGTTTGCTTCATATGTGGGTGCAGAGTATGCACTTGCTACTTCTCACGGTACATCGGCACTACATTTAGCAATGTTGGCGCTTGATCTAAAACGCGGGGATAAAGTCGTATGTTCGGTAAATGCTCATCCAAGTGTTCCTGAAGTTGTACGTCATTTTGATGCAGAACCTGTTTTTATTGATATTTATGAAGATAATTACAATATAGATCTTGATAAGTTGGAAAACTATTTAGAAGATAATAAATCGAAAAAACTAAAAGCTGTAATAGTGACACATATTGCAGGAACTACAGTTGATTTAGAACGTGTATATTCGATGGGAAAAATCTATAATGTAAAAATTGTAGAAGATGCATGTGATGCTTTGGGTGCTACTTATAAGGGACAAAAAATAGGTGCAACTGGAGCAGATATCGTATGTTTTAACTTCTCTCCACACTTAAGAAAAAACATTTGTAACGGCGGGATGCTTGTAACAAATGATGATGAAATTATTGAACGTGCAAGACTACTTGCAAATCATGCAATTGTGCGCGATGAAGATGCCTTGGAATATATATACGATGTTGTAGATATTGGAAATGACTATTCATTAAGCCAGCTCAATGCGGCGTATATCCGTGCACAGATTGATGAACAAGATAAGAACATTGCCAGACAGCAAGAGATCGCAAAACTTTATAGTAAAAAACTTGACGGTGTTGAGCATGTGACTATTCCTGATATGAGCAATGATGAGCATCCGTTTAGCTTATATATTATCAAAATTGATAAAAACCGTGATTCTTTTGCAGTAGAACTAAGAGACGAAGGAATAACGGCAGGATTACACTACATACCGTTACATCTTCTATCTTACTATAAATCAAAATATTCATTAAGAGTAAATGATTTTCCTATTGCTTTAAGATCGTATCAGCAAGTTCTGTCACTTCCTATTTATGCTACGATGAGTGATGAAGAAGTTGAAAAGGTAATTGCAACAGTGAAAAAAATAGCAAAAACAAGAGTTTAAAAACTTGAAAAAATCTTTCGTATTTTGGGTTGAAGAGTATCTCTACAACCCAAATATTTTCCAAAAATTTCTCTCTTTTATACTTTATCCATTATCACTTTTATATTGTTTTATTATGTGGAGCCGTTTTAAGCGTGCAAAGCCTGAAGACTTTGATATAGAGATTGTTAGTGTCGGAAATTTAGTTGTTGGAGGAAGCGGTAAAACACCTTTTGTAACTGCTCTTGCGCAAAATCAAAAAAATATTGCAGTTATCTTACGCGGTTATGGAAGAAAGTCCAGCGGTATGGTGATAGTCAAAGATAAAGAGAACATTTTGGTAGATGTAGAACAAAGCGGTGATGAGGCTATGATATATGCTGAAAAACTTCCAAATGCCATTGTTATTGTAAGTGAAGATCGAAAAGTAGCGATCAAGCAAGCAAAAGAGATGGGTGTAGAGAAGATCTTTTTAGATGATGCATATTCGAAACATGATATTAAAAAAATAGATATTTTACTTGATGTTCCTACCCAAAACAACTTTTGTCTGCCAAGCGGTCCTTACAGGGAAAGACTTTGGAAAGGCAAGTTCGCCATGGTGTTACAAGAGGATAAAGATTTTAAAAGAATCACGACACTGAAAAATCCTACATCCAAAATGTCATTAGTGACAGCAATTGCCAGACCGCAGAGACTAGAACCGTATCTGCCTGAGGTAGTATCAAAGCATTATTTTGAAGACCATCACAATTTTACCAAAGAGGAACTAGAGGCTATTTTACAAGAGGATAACAGTGAAAGTTTACTGGTTACTTTTAAAGATTTTGTAAAAATTGAAAAGTTTGGATTACCTTTGTCGTTATTGGACTTGGAACTTGACCTGAAATCTGCTAAAATTTCAGAATTATAACTTTAGGAAAAATAGAGTGAAAGCTAAAATAGAAACAGTAAAAACACTTCTTGACGCACTTCCGTTTATTAGGGAGTTTCGTAAAAAGATCGTTGTTATCAAGTATGGTGGTTCTGCACAAACATCACCGGAACTAAAAGAGAAATTTGCAGAAGATATTTTACTTATGTATTTAGTAGGTATTAAACCTGTAATTATTCACGGCGGTGGAAAAAAGATTACAGATATGTTGGATGTTCTTCAAATCGATACGAAATTTATTGATG